>CAMDAT010000017.1 GCA_945888825.1 Bifidobacterium breve
GAGACTCTTTGGAGTAGCCGTAGTAGTCGTACAGCGAGCCGTAGGCACCCTCGGCATCTACACCGTTCAGAATCGTACCCACAAGTGGGTTGTTCACCTGAGTAAGACGTTCAAGTGATCGCTTGACCTCTCGCTTTGAGGTGCTGTTCGCCTTTGCAATAAACAGTGAAGCATCCACGCATCGCGAGAGTACGAGTGAGTCCGTCACGGGAAGAACCGGCGGACAATCCAAGAACACGATGGAGTGATTATCAAGCAGGGACTGAATCAATTCCGAGGTTCGGTCCAAGCTCAGAAGCTCGGAAGGGTTCGGCGGCCGAGGGCCCGATGGCAGAACTCGAATGTTGGGGTGAACTGGAGACTGCTGCAGGGCAACCTCAAGGGGAACCTCGCCGAGGAGAACAGAAGTCAGGCCAATGGCACCATCAACTTCCAAGAAACTATGCGCACGCGGGCGTCGAAGATCGCAGCCAACCACGGCTACTGGCATACCAGCTTCGGCAAAGGCAATCGCTAGGTTGGCCATGGTGGAGGTCTTTCCCTCATGGGCGCTAGCACTGGTGATCTGCACGATCCCCATCGGGCGGTGCAACGCTAAATACTGCAGTGTGGTCCTGAGGCCGCGGTAGGCCTCCGCAGTGGCAGACATCGGTGCAGCCAGCGTGGTCAGCCGAGGTTCGTCTTTATTTTTCCACCCATCATCAAGGGGAATCAGGCCCAATGTCGGAATGCCCTTTGTGGCACGCTCAAGGTCACCAGGGCTGCGAATGGAGTCATCCACCTGCTCGAGCAGCAGGGCCAAACCGACTCCCAAGAAGAAGCCGATCAATGCAGCCTGCACCAGATCTCGAAAGATGTTCGGAGAGATGGGTGAGGAAGGGACCGTGGCCGGATTAAGAATCTGAACACCACCGGTCGTAGTTAGACGCTCAGAAAGCTGCAGTACTTGCAGGCGCTGCTGATAGTCACTCAGCTGGTTCTCCATATCGGCACGCCGTACTTGAATCTGCTGGTCAAGCCTCTCGCGCTCGGCGCTGAGGTCCGCATAGGTCGGGTCAGTGGTCGGAGTCGCTGCGAGTTTCTCGTCAAGTGCTGCGAGCGGCTGGTTGATGGAGTCGATCTCCTTTTGGAAATCGTCGATCTGCTGTTGCAGGACAAGCTTGGACTGAGTGAGGTCGTCAACGATCGCGTTGAATCGCTCCGTCTGGTATGTCTCGGCATACACGTTGACTTTGCGAGCGGCGTCCTTAGGGTTGGAATCCGTAGCAGAAAGAATAATGACGTCGTCATCGCCGCCGGAAACAGCAGAGATAGAGATTTTCTCTCCATAAGCCTTGGCCACGGCCGTGCGCACCGCTAGGGAATTGATGATCTTGAGTTCATTCTGCACTGCTCTGGTCGGGTCTACCGAGGACTGGGCTGGCGAGAAGATTGACTCGGACTGCTTTGGCTGCAGGAGCAATTGTGAAGATGCTTCGTAAATCGGGGTCTTCGAAAAATCTAGGGCTGCGACAATTGCTACAACCAGAATCATGGTTCCTGCAATGACCATCCAACGACGCCGCAATACGGCGATGTACTCGCCGATATTGGTCTCAGTTCGATCCTGCATTGGTTCCATACGTGCTACTTCCCCCTACTTGTCGGCGCTACGCAGACAACAGTCATCATAAGTATGCCGGGAATGGCTGAAAACGAGCCAGAGTAAAATTACCCGTTGGCTAGGTTAGATTTTTTGGAGTCGGAACTCTGGCTGCTGAGGCCGAGGAGGTGATCATAAATTGCCTCCACTTGGCGGACGACTACCTGTTGCTCAAATTCCTCAATAACGAGTTGCCGGCCATGCTCGCCCATGGCAGCACGCTCCTCAGCTGTCATGTCAAGCAGTGCCGCCAGGCCGTCAGCCAAAGCTAGGTAGTCGCGGGGCTCAGTCAGGATGCCCACGCCCTCATCCTTAACGGCATGCGCGATCTCGCCCGTTTCGGTTGCTACGAAGGGAAGCCTGCTTGCCATGTATTCCAAGATCACCAGCGGGCCTGATTCGTTCTTAGATGAAAAGACGCCAGCGTCTGCACCGGCCATCAGAGAGGGCGCGTCATTCCTCACGCCAATGGTTCGCACGAGGTGGTCAATCTTGAGCCGCTCAAGCATCGCCATACAGCCCTCAAAATAGGCTGGGTCGGCGGTTGTGCTGCCGCAGACAACAAGTCGAATGCTCTCTTGTTGGGCCGGGGCGAGCTCTGCGATTGCCCGAAACAGAGTGGGGTGATCCTTCTGTGGGCGAAAGTTGGCAACCATCAGCAGGACAAGATTGCCCTCGCCAAGATTGAACTCATCTCGAAGGTTGATGGCCGGGGCAGTGGAGAAGCGTTCAAGGTCAACACCGCTCCTCACCAAACTCACTTTGGCCTCGGGCAGCCCAACCGTGTCGATTGCCCATCTGCAGAGCCGAGATTCAACACCGATATAGGCATCCACACCTTGGTGCAGCGGGACTTTCATTCCAGGTCCGGCGCTGCGGTCAAGGTGTAGGCGCCCGAAATGGTCATGAAAAACATGCTGAGCTTGAATGATCCCGAGGGCTTTGCAGAGCGCAATGAAGCGCATTGTGCCGCGTCCATGGCTATGCAGAACGTCGATTCCTTCGCTGCGCACGTATTTTCCAAATGCCAGCAGCTTCAGCAAATCCCAAGTTGCTGAACGTTCAAGAACCATGATTTCTACGTCGGATTTTAGGCTTGAGCGAAGCAGGCCGTCTGTTCGGGTGGCGCAGAAATAAACCTGATGGGTATCTCGGTCCAAGCTGTTTGCGATATCTACTGCTACTTGTTCGGCACCGCCCACCTGAAGTGAGTCGGTCACCATCATGACCTTCATCTTGCGGAGCACTAGTTGCCCTCAATCTGCTTCTCGGGGCCTGGCGCGCTGCCAGGGGCTGGCTCGCTGTGGATGGCTGGCTCGCTGTGGATGGCTGGCTCGCACTGTGCGCCACGTCCGGGTCGAACCGAGCGCACTGTATCCCCTGCGACTGCCACCATCCCGAGCCGGTCCCAGCCATAGGCTCCAACTCGAACTCCCTCTGCGATGCTGCGGAGTCGGTCGAGTACTGATCCTGCAGTTTGGACTCTGCTGCGGTGGTGAGCTGCGATTGCCTCCAGCGTCAGTGCCTCTTCAAAGTCACCCATCTCGTTGGCCCGCTCAGCCGCTGCCTCGAGTTGATTCGCACGCGCCAGGTGAGACTCGTTGCTCTGACCTACAGGAGCAATAAACACAGCGGATGCTGCGCGCCCCAAAGCATGTGTGAGTTGCGCTCCAACGAGGACTCCAGTTTCTTGATCGGGGTGGACCCGAAACCCAAGGAGCGATTCTGGAAGTGCCCGAACGGTTCCCACCGAAGCTGCCACAAGCGAGAGCCAACGATCGTGGCGCATCGGTGCAGCCTCGTTCTCGAGAGCCTCGGGAAAGGGTAGAGATGCAGCAACAGCGCGCCTGCGAACCGCCATCGTGCAACCGGTAGTCAGTGCGCGGCGAGCGAAAAGCTCTTCTGGAACAACCGCTCGTTTTCGGAGAGTCCGCCCGATGAGGCGGGCGTCCCACAGGCGTTGGCCTAAATCTTGACCATCTGGTCCGATCAAGTCGGCGTCAGAGAACACCATGGTGACGGTTGGGTCTAACTCGAGTTCGTCAATCAGGCGACGAAGTTTCATTGGGTACCAAACATCATCCTGGTCGGCAAGAGCGATGAAACGTCCGTGACAGCGAGCCAGAGCGGTAGCAAAGTTGGCCGTGGATCCAAGTCGGAACTGATTCACTTCTAGACGAATGGCGAATGGTGCTTGGTCTGCGAACTTCTCAATGAGTTCCACCGTGTCGTCCTCGGAGCAATCGTCTTGGATGACGATCTCATCAGGCAGGAGTTCTTGAGCCGCGATCGATTGAAGAAGTTCTTCAATCCACTGCGATCCGTTGAGCGTGCAGAGGGCAACAGAGACCTCGCACTGAGCACGGGGGTATCGGGTACGAGGAGTGGTGGCTTGCTCAGTGGTCATAGGAGTGCAGTCACAAGACTGAGGTGCATGAAGAAGAGGGATCGCAATCGACTCGGCGTATCGTATCCTGAGTAGGCTGAGAAACCTCGTGCTCTAGAACCGAAGCCACGGTAGGGCCGATGACGAGTGCAGCTTGGTTTCTCAGCAACAAAATTTCGAGCACACAGAAGTTCGAGCACACAGAAGTTCGAGCACACAGAACGACACACGGGGGGCCAGTGGCTGAAACAGTAGATCTGCTCGTTTGGGGCAAGTGGAAGCAGAACTGGCCACTCGGGTCGGTGACGTCTCTCTCTTCAAGCATTCCCCGTGCAGCAGCAGAAATTGATGACGTCCTCGCCGCGACGCAGGCTGAATGGTTGCTCTTTTGGGATCCAATGCTTGGTGAGCCCGACCTTGACCTGATTGCTGCTCTTCTGCAAGAGCGTGCCGATGCTTGGCACGCAGGGCTTTGCTTTGGGTTAGCCGGCGAGCCAGAGGAGCATGACTACATCCACCCGATTTGGCCGCTTGCTTTGGACGCCGATGCAGCGATTGATTCGGTGTCTTGGCGCCTCACCCTTTCGGCATTTCTTGTCAAGACGCAGGTGCTCCGCACACTCGGAGGTCTTGACGCTGCATTCGAGGGAACTACTGGTGCAGGCCTTGAGCTTGGGCGCCGAATGATCGACCGAGGTGCAGTGGTGATGCATACGCCACGCCTAGTGAACGGTCGAGGCACGTTGTCAGATCGGTTGAGTGAACACGACCGATTCGTGTTCCTTCGCCGGGTCTTTGGTCGTAAATGGGTACGGTACGCAGCGCTTCGTAGATCGATGGCGCATCTGCGGCCGCTCAAGGTCCGTGCTGCCCTAAAAAGTTCGGCCGCTTCCACAAGTGCTACCCCGCGTCCTGGAAGTACCGATCGGGTAGTCACGAGAGACAGCGTCACAAGCCCCGAGAATCCTGCCATCACGGTGGTCTTACCAACCCTTGGTCGATATGAGTTGTTGCGGCCAGTCCTCGAACAGCTCCGCAAGCAGACCTTGATGGCACAACAAGTAATAGTTGTGGATCAGAACGACATCGACAAGCGAGATCACGCAATCTATGAGGAGTTCGCGGATCTCAACCTTGAGGTAATTTTTCAAGTAGAGCGCGGACAGTGGCTGGCACGCAACGCTGCCGTTGAGCAGGCTACCGGTGAGTGGATTGCGTTCGTAGACGACGACTCAGAAGTAGGCCCGGACTTTTTAGAGCAACACCTTGAGGGTCTGCATCGTTACGATGCCGACCTTTCTACTGGAGCATCACTAGCCGTGATCGGTGCTCCGATCCCCGAGAATTATGCGTTCTTCCGTGTGGCTGATCAGTGGGACTCTGGCAACGGAATGTGTCATCGAAGCCTTCTCGAACGCTTTGGGCTTTTTGATCAGCAGTTCGACCGGCAGCGCAGAGGCGACGCCGAGTTTGGCTTACGCGTCCAACTTGGCGGCTGTTTAGTCATCCATAACCCTCATGCGATTCGTGTACACCTCAAGGCTCAAGAAGGTGGCCTTCGGACCTTTGGGTCCCTAGATGGCTTCCGACACCGCGACCGGACCTCACCCCTTCCGTTGCCTTCGATGGTGTATTACACCAAGCGTTACCACTCCAAGCGGCAGGTTCGCGAAGACCTAGTGATTGGTTTGTCCCAATCAATCGTCCCCTACGAACTCAAGCGACGGGCCTCACCTCGGCAGTGGCTGGGCTTTGTTGCGGGCGAAGTGGTGCACCTGCCCTCGACAGTCAAGCGAGTGCGTACTTCTTTGCATATTGCTGACGACATGGTGGAGGACGGGCCTCGAATCCCTAAGCTGTGAGAGTGCCCAAACCGCACAGAAAATTTCAGCAGCAGGTTTTTGGCATCGGATTTTCTCTGAGGGGAGGGTTATGCGACTCGCTGTAATTGGTGACACCCAGCATTATCGAGATAGCGAGGGCAGGCTCTGCGCGCTGGAACCGGTCGTGAACCAGCTTGACCGTTGGGCTGAGTTGTTCGATGAGGTTGTCCTGTGTGCACCGCTTGATCCTGGCCCGCCGCCTGCAGGGTTCGGCCCCTACAAGTCAACGAATCTCAGCATTGAACCCTTGCAGAAAGCAGGGGGCAATACTCGGGCGGCAAAGTTTGGGCTGCTCGGCCATTTGATCCCTTGGGCTAGGACTACTCGTCGCGTCGCCCGCTCTGTGGATGCCGTTCACTTGCGCTGCCCTTGCAACATTGGTTTGGTAGCGATTTTTTCGACTTGGAAGGCGGGGGCACTTAGATACGCCATGTATGCCGGTGTCTGGCATGACTATGTAGGCGAGCCGCGCTTCTTTCGACTTCAACGAAAACTGTTGGGAAGCAAGTGGTTTGGCGGCCCAGTTAGTGTGTACGCCGATAAGAATCCTGCGCTCGGCCACCTCGAACCGTTCTTCAGTCCGTCGTTCTCAAGCGCCGATATTGAGAGCGCAAGAACCCGCTCCGATGCCAAAATTTTGCGAATCCAAGATTCGAGTTTTCATGGGCCGTGGCGCCTCGTCACGGTTGGGCGATTGACTCCGAACAAGAACCAGCAAACCATCATCCGGTCACTCCCAGCGATCGTGCAGGGCGACCTACAAGTCACACTTGATGTGTATGGGGATGGCCCCTGCCTCGGCGAATTGGAGAAACTTGCGAGTGACCTTGGGGTGGCAGAACTCGTTACGTTCCACGGCTCGGTGAGCCATGGGGATGTCATGGAGGCCTTTGCAAACGGAGACTTGAATCTGCTCTCCACTCGCCAAGAGGGCTACGGCAAAGTGCTACTCGAAAGCATGGTCCACGCAACGGTTCCTGTGTTTGGCAAGAGTCCGGTCTCTGGCGAAATTTCGGGTGACGGCAGTCGAGGATTGGTGTTTCCTTCGGATGATTCAGAGCGTCTCTCTGAGTTGGTCATTGCATTGATCAATGACCGTGAGCGTTGGGCGCAGATGGCAATAGCCGCTCGTGACTACGCCGCCACGATGACCCTTGAAGCCTTCCAGGATCGGGTGCGAGAGATGCTGCAGCGGCAGTGGGGCGTCACGCTACGCGACCCTGGTTCAGCAGGTGGGTCCAAGTGACCCAGAAGCCTCGGGGGAGCAATAGCTTTACGCTAGTTACTCAGTACTTTCCACCAGAGAGAGGTGCGGCGCAGGTCCGACTGGGTTCGATCGTGGCTGACCTTGTCGGCCGAGGAAACCGAGTCGATGTCGTGACGGCTTTACCGAACTATCCACTCGGAAAGATCTTTCCTGGCTGGTCTCACCGACCGCTTCAATCACGCTCCGAGAACGGTGCAAAGATTCGCCGTGTCTGGGTCTGGGCATCGATGGGTTCGGGGTTAGGGCGAATCCTGAACTACTTGTCCTTCGGCGTGATGTCAGTGCTCGGCATCGGAGTTGCTCGAAAGTCTCACTGGGTCATTGTCGAATACCCGACTCTCTTTGGCGCGCTACCCGCAGTCCTCTGCGCAAAAATGAGGCGGCAGCGGATTGTCATCATCGTGGCCGACTTATGGGTGGACTCCATCGTCGAGATCGGAACGATTTCTGATGGCCGCGTGATTGCGTTGCTCCGATGGGCCGAGCGCGCCATGCTGCGCCAGGCCGACGCAGTCACTGCAGTTACCGAAGGGGTTCGTGATGCCCTGCTGCAGAAGGGCGTGACGACAAAGCAGATGACCTGGCTCCCCAATGGTGCGGACACCGAAATGTTCTCGCCAGGACCTCAGGACCTTGAAGTCCGAGCTGAACTTGGCCTTGCTGCGGGTGAGCATCTGTTCTTGTATGCAGGTACGCACGGCTATGTCCATGGCCTTGAGGTGGTGCTTGATGCGGCTCAAGAACTTGTGGATGAACCGGTCCGCTTTGTGTTGGTCGGCGGCGGTTCCGAGAAGGAGTCCCTGCAAGAGCAGGCAGCTACCCGCGGGCTTCAAAATGTGACCTTTCTTGATCCCGTGCCGCCAGAAGAGGTTGCGCGACTGCTCCGATCGTGCACGGCTGGCTTGGCGACTGTTCGTGAAGGCGATGTGTACCGCACTATCCGCTCAGCAAAAATGCTCCCCACCATGTCGAGCGGCCTGCCGGTGATCTATAGCGGAGATGACGAGGGGTCACGACTCGTTGCAGCAGCAGGGGCAGGGATCGTTACTAAACCAGGCGATGGCGCAGATCTGGCCGAGGCTGTTCGACTGTTAATTGCTTCTCCAGAGCGAGCAGCGGAACTCGGTGCCGCTGGTCGGCACTGGATTGAGTCCAATGCCAGTTGGCATCAACTCGTTGGAAACTGGCTTGAGCAACTTGACGAGATTGATGTAGCCGGAGTGGGCGTAGTTGCTGCCACAGACCAAGGGGTATCGCGATGAACCTTTCCGATCTGTATCAGCGTGCACCGGTGTCGGTTCAGAATGCGTTTGCCACTGGCTATGGCATGAAGGAACTTCCACGACGACATGGCGGCCAGTTCCGGAGAGAAGTTTTCGACCTGAACGTCCGGCAGTGGTGGCCGGAGGAGGAACTACTGGTCGATCAGGACTCGCGCCTTCGCTCAATGGTGACTTGGTGTGCTGCAAGAGTTCCTTACTACCGAGATATTTTTAGTGAACTTGGCCTTGACCCACGTGAGATTCGCACTGCAGCAGACTTGTCGCAGCTGCCCATCCTCGACAAGGAAATTGTCCGGGCCGACCCCGATCGATTCTTACCGGATGAGCCTCGGCCCAAGTTGATTGCTCAAACTACTGGTGGCACAACGGGAACCCCTGTGCGGTACTGGGCAACTCTGGCAGCGGTTCGGGCCAATTACGCCACCTACGAGGCGCGTTGTCGTTCCTGGGCTGGAGTGCGCCTTGGGCAGCGGATGGCCTCATTCCATGGGCAGCCGATTATTCCTGAATCACAGTCAGGCGGGCCCTACTGGCGTCGCAACCTTGCATTCAATCAGGTCTACTTCTCGGTCTATCACCTGAACTCGCTGACGTTGGCCGACTACGTGGGTCAGCTGGAGAAATTCCAACCTCAGGTCATTGCCGGCTACACCTCTGCAGTGCATCGCATCGCTCGAGGGTTGCTTGATGCAGGAGATATTGGGCGGGTGCAACCAACCGCGATCCTTGTGAGTTCAGAAACGCTCACACCGGCCGTGAGAGAAGACATCCAAACGGCCTTTGGCTGCAGGGTCACCAATGCTTACAGCCTTGGTGAACTGGTCGCTTTTATCTCCGAATGCGACCACGGTGAGCTCCATATCAGCACCGAGTACGGCATCGTGGAGTTGGCCGATAACTCAGCAGGGCCAGGACGCGAGATTATCGCCACGGGCCTGATTAACAAGGGAATGCCGCTCCTTCGCTACCGAACCGGCGACCTTGCCATACCGGCTGATCCAGAACCTTCAGCCTGCGGCCGCGGGTTGCCTCGAGTGAGCGAAATCATCGGTCGCGTGGACGATGTTGTTCGCACTCCAGAGGGGGCGACGGTAGGTCCTGCACCAATGAGCTTGGCCTTTCAGCGAGTTCCCAACCTGCGCCGCGCACAAGTCCGTCAAGATTCTCTAGAAGAGATCACTGTGCTGCTCGAAGTCGATACGGCATTTAGCAGCGGGGACGAAGAGTTTCTGGTTGGCGAATTGCGAAAGCGACTTGGTCCATCGATTCGGCTGCTCATTGAGAAAGTACCAACGGTGCCCAGAACCTCTGGTGGCAAAGAGCGACTCGTCGTATCCTCTCTGACTCCTGATGAGGGTTCGCAATGAGGTACCGACTAGGCCATCGCTTTGATGATCGATTCTCTGCCATCGGTCCGCGGATTGGGTTCGTAGGAATTCATTCCGGCGGTCGAAAAGAGCAGCCAGTCAGTCAGAACGAAACGCTCGGACGGTTGTTTCAGCAGTCGGGTTACCGCATTCGCCGGGCGTCTTCAATCAAGAACCCAGCACTGCGAACCGCTCATCAGATTGTTTCTATTCTGCTCTGGCGCAGGGTAGACCTGTTAGTTATTGCAGTGTTTTCTGGCACCTCGTTTTGGATTGCGGAGCTCGCTACTCGCCTGGGAAGCCTCACTGGGAAACGAATGGTGCTGTTTTTGCATGGCGGCAATCTTCCCGTATTCGGCCCGGAGCGCCGGGAGTGGGTGGAGCGGGTCTTTGACCGGGCAGACCTTGTACTTGCTCCCTCTGAGTTTCTGGCAGAGACCTTCCGTGACTGGGGGGTAGATGTCAGAGTCATTCCGAATGTGCTTGCGATAGAAAACTATGACTACACCGTCCGCACGGAGCCACGTCCGAATCTTTTGTGGATGCGAACCTTTCATGAGCACTATGACCCCACCATGGCAGTCCGAGTTTTTGCGAGGGTTGTAGAAACGTTCCCAGAGGCCAAGATGACGATGGGGGGTGCAGACCACGGACTGCTAGAAGCCACCCGAGCCGAGGCGCGCCGCCTAGGAGTTGATTCGCAAATTCAATTCCCCGGTTACATGCTCGCCGAGGCCAAGCGGCGTGCCTTCGCAGAAAACGATATTTTCTTGAACACCAACGTTGTAGACAACATGCCCGTCAGCCTGCTCGAAGCCTGCGCATCTGGGCTCGTACCAGTTGCCACTGCCGTTGGCGGGATTCCGGCCTTGGTCACCGATGGCCATGATGGGGTCCTTGTTGAGTCCGGGGATGACGAGGCCATGGCTCAAGCAGTATGCGAACTCTTGAGTAACTCTGATCGGTATTCGGCAACTTCTGCTGCTGCGCGGTCGCTTGCCGAGAAGTCATCTTGGCCTCAGGTGAGAGAGCGCTGGGAGGACGAGTTATCCTTGCTGCTGCCAGGGGTTGCAAGCCCATGATGGACTCCCTCGAAATTCGTGAGAAATTTGTTCGGGGGATTACTCAGAAGAAGCCGGGGAGTGATTGTGGAAGGACAGGTGAAGCGTGAGGGGACTACAGGAGCGGTAGTCGTCCGCACTGCTACCGAGCAAGACCTAGCTGCAGTTGCGGCGCTGCATGTTCATGCCTTTCCTGGCAGCGTGCTTGGAGAACTCGGAGTTGAAGCCGTCCGGCGAAGTTACAAGTGGCAACTGACTGGGCCTCATGATTTGACTGCTCTGGTTACCACTCAAGACGGCACAGTTACCGGCTTCCTTTTCGGCGGGGTGTTTCGTGGTTCAACAATTGGGTTTGTCAAGGCTGAGCGATGGTTCTTGGTCTCTCGCGTCGCGCGGCATCCGGGGATCCTGCTCAGGGGCGTGGGCTGGAAGCGGATCGGACTAGGCGTTCGACTGCTTCTTCGCAGGTCACAAACGCCAGTGGCTGAAAAGCCCGACGCGGTTCCGCGCAGATCCTTCGGTGTGCTCGCTATTGCTGTAGACCCAACATCTCAGGGCCAAGGACTCGGCGGGATTTTGATGACTGAAGCAACTGCGAGGGCAACAGCGCAGGGGTTTCTTGCTATGCACCTGACGGTTCATCCCACGAACGTTTCTGCAGTGGCGTTCTATCGCTCGCTCGGATGGGTTGAACTCAATGAACCAAACGGAAGTTGGGTCGGCCGAATGACGTTGTCACTTGATGCCGATGCCGATGCCGATGCCGATACTGCCGCAGAGCAAGACCCTGCCTGACGCACAGATGCTGAGAATTCGTGCTGAGAAATTCATGCTGAGAAATTCATGCTGAGAAATTCATGCTGACGCGGCACCGCCAAGCTCTGCAGTTGCTGCTGCTTGGGTTACTCGCAACCCTTGTGCTCCTTGGTTTGTACCTGGTCTTTCTGCGCACTGCTCCAGGGCAACGATTTGACGATATTGCCTTTGAAGGCCGCAAAGCGATCCGACTTGCTGCCAGACGCCCAGCAACTTTTCTGGTGCACGTTCTAACCATCCCGTCAGTGCTGTTGGGGTGTGCATGGATTGCAGTGGACACCGTTCGCAGGGGGTGGTGGCGCACCGGTGCAGTAGCGCTTGGTTCAGTTGCACTGACGGTGGTGCTTGCTAGATTACTGAAAGGTGCTGTGACCCGACCCGAACTGGTTGACCTTGCATATGCAAGTTCGCGCAACACGCTCCCGAGTGGTCACACTGCAGCCGTCATGGCTGTGCTGCTAGCTGCAGTATCTGCATGTCAGGCACCGATTCGAGCTTTTCTTGCTTCGGCGGCGGCAGTGCTCGCTGCGATATATGTGACTGCTCTGATTGGATCTGGGTGGCACCGATTCAGTGACGTATTTGCCGGGATGGCTCTTGCTGTCGCCGTGACATCCATCGCCACGGCAACTCGGCTATTTCTATTTGAGGACTCTGCGAACTCGCTTGGCAACGCCGGCTGGTTCTACCAGAACCTGGCCCTGCCAGTTCGAGTTGGATTATTGCGGCCTGTGCGAGTAGTGGGGGTCATGTCACTCGGGGCGGTGATCCTGCTTGTCTTGTTACAGAACCCCACCTCGGATCCGAGACATTCCCTGTTGAGCTACATCCTTGCGGTGTTGGCCTGTTGCCTATTCAGTATGGTTTCGGTGTTCGTGTTTGCTCAGATTCTCGGGTGCCCGACACTACCTAGCGAACCGGAAACAGAAACCGAAACACTGTCTCCAGGAGTTCGCTGATTTCATCAGCAGCCTTGGCGTAGTTGCGCTTTGACCCTCCCATTGGATCGGCCACGTCGAATTGCGTTTCACGAGATAGAACTGAACCGGGTAACCGCAGCGCGTTGGCTTGACGGACCCAGTCGCTCACCGAAACTGAGGTCGAGCGCCACCCAACGATTGGAGCAAGCTCTGCGAGTTCCTTGAGTGGGAACGACTTGACCACAGCATCAACATCAAGCTCGGCAATAGCAGTCAGGTGGCGGCGTTCCATGGTCAGGATCAGATCTGCTGCACCGATGGTGTCTGGGTCGATCTGCCTGCTCTGGTGCATGCTCAGGTCAAACCCACGAGTACGCATGGTGTTGACCGAACCGTTCGTTGCGGGCTTTTCACCCTCGAGCATCCCAGAAGAGACCACCACAGCGTCAACGCCACGCTCCATAAGCTGATTCGCAGCGAGGACTTCTGCCATTGGTGAGCGGCACTGGTTCGCCGTGCACATGCAGAGCAGTCTGAAGACGCTCATCAGGGGTGGCTCAAGATTGGTAGCGAGGATTCGGGAACTGACGCAGCGACTACTTCTTGTAGCCGCTTTGACTCTCCACCCGGCAACACATGTCGAATCAAGCTGGTCAGCACCAACAGGTCGAGACGCGGGGAAGCGTTCATGAGATACCAGCGATCGATCGCTAGCTTCACAGGGACAACTACTCGTTGGTACGCGTCGCCGTTGTTGTCTTTGTCGATTTCACTCCGCTCCCAATCTCCCACGATCAGTTGGGTGGGGCCGGCAATTCCCGGTGGGACGGTGAGCACCTGCCGCCAGACGGGATTCTCTAGGTCGACAAAGTCGGGAGCTTCGGGGCGTGGTCCCAGCAAGCACATCTGACCCAGAGCAACGTTGTACAGCTGTGGCAATTCGTCAAGGTGTAGCGAACGCATGCGAGCACCAATTGGGGTGATTCGCTGATCGTTTGTGCTGGTGAGCGCAAGGCCGGACGCGTGTCCATCGGCTGTGTCCACTCGCATGGAGCGGATTTTCCACATGCCAAATGTTTGGCCGTTTACTCCGACTCGTGGGACGGTGATCAGCGGTGAGTCTCCATCATGGCGACGCACCAGAACCGCGAGGACCCCCACGAGGGGTGCCGTCAGCACTGCAAGAATCGCTCCGAGAATACGGTCAACAATGAGACGGAACGAGAGCCATGTCGACATTGGACTCCTCACCTCAAGTTGTTAGGGCGCGACTCAGCACGGAACACACTCGCTCCACATCTGAAGAACTGAGCATCGTGTGAAACGGCAGGCTCAGTGCTCGATCTGCGTATGTGTCAGCAACAGGGGTTCCGCCGGGGCCAGAAGTCAACCCGTTATCTGCAAACCAATTAAAGGTATGAAGGGGTCGGAAATGCACGCTTGATCCAATGGACTCTGCCGAGAGTTGCTTCTGAACCAGTGATCGATCCTCCCCATCTGGAAGCAGAACAACCATCAGGTGATCGGCCCCACCTTCGGGAAGCTCCTTTGGCACAATCTGCAAACCCTCAATGCTGCCCAGTTGCTCACGGTATTGCAGAGCCAACTCCCGTCTGCGGGCCTGAAGGTCAGAGAAGCGTACAAGTTGGGCTCGAGCAATGGCAGCAAGTACGTCCGGCAGATTGGCTTTCAGGCCGTCTCCCAAAATGTCATATCCCTCTGTCTTCGCCCCGGGCGTGTAGCGCGCCCAAGCATCTCGACTCAGGCCGTGTAGTCGAAATGACTGAGCGAAGGCTGCAAGCTCTGGGTCATCGGTTGCTAGCGCGCCGCCTTCGGCCGAAGTCAGGTTCTTTGTGGCGTAGAAGGAGAAACAGCAGCCGGCGGTACCTTTGCCACCGATCATGCCTCGCTCGTCTTGTGCGCCAAGAGCGTGAGCTGCGTCCTCTATCAGAGGGACGCCTGCATCGGCACACAGCTGATGTATTTGCGTCGAAAGTGGCGTGCCAGAGAAATGCACCCCAATGACGGCATCAAGACCACCGTCTTCAAGAGCGGCTGCAAGCGCTGTCGGGGACAGGTTGAACGTGTCCGATTCAATATCGAGCGGGACTGGCCGCAGCCCGCGGTGAAAGGGAGCAATTGCAGTCGAGACGAAGGTCCAGGTCGGGACCCCGATGCGGGACCCTTCAGGCAGGCCGAGATGCGCTGCGGCAATCTCGAGGGCCGCTGTGCACGAAGACATTGCAATGACGTGCTCAACGCCGAGGTACTCAGCTAGCTCCGCTTCGAGAGACTTGCATTCCTCACCGGTGGTGATCCAGCCACTCAACAGCGCCCGCTCAGCAGCTTCTACTTCGGCACGGCCAATGTCTGGGGCAGAAAAACGAATTTCATTTGCTGACATATACGTGGCTACCCCTTGTTTTGTGCTTTTCGGCACGAGCCGAATGCTGCTCGGAATTCTCTGAGTTACTTGTCTGAATCTACTGCGAAAGCTGCGTTTTGCGTTTTCGCCAAGGCGGCTTCAACAAATATTTGCAATTTTTGGGGTCTCTGCTTTGGTCTCGGGTCGCGGTCCTGAGTAGTCTCCCAGCCGATGGCGAATCCGCTTAGCGACTTCCTCCGCTCCTATCTCACCGTCGGGATCTTCGTGGGCCTCAGCTTTTTGCTGTTTGGTCTTCTCCTGCTGATCTCGTGGGCACTGCGGCCGAACCGGCCACAGGCCGGTAAGTACAAGACCTATGAGTCTGGTGTTGACCCAGTGGGCACGATGTGGTCGCAGAGTCAGGTTCGCTACTACATCTTTGCGCTCCTGTTCGTCATGTTCGACGTAGAAGCAGTCTTCATCTTCCCGTGGGCTACTCGCCTCGAGGCTTACGGCTATTTCGGTCTCATCGAAATGTTCATCTTTATCGGAGTTCTATTGCTTGGGCTGGTGTACGCCTGGCGTAAGGGAGTTCTTAAATGGGCCTAGGACTCGTCGAGAGCGGAAAAATGCCAAAGCCGCTGACCACGCTGCTGAACATGTCTCGCAAGTACTCAATCTGGGTATATCAGTGGGGCCTTGCCTGCTGTGCCATTGAGATGGGCGCAGCGTTCGCTTCCCCTAGGTATGACGTCATGCGTTTGGGTGTCATTCCGCTGCCTGCCGGACCTCGTCAGACAGACTTGGTGGTTATCTCGGGCACCGTGACAGACAAAATGGCACCCTCAATTCGTCGCCTATACGAGCAAATGCCCGACCCGAAGTACGTCATCTCCATGGGATCCTGCGCCAACTGCGGCGGGCCCTACTGGGATAGTTACTCCGTCACGAAGGGCGTGGATCAGATCATCCCGGTCGACATCTACGTTCCCGGATGCCCGCCGCGCCCCGAGGCGCTGCTAGAAGGTGTTGTCATGTTGCAGGAGCGCATCCTGCATGAAGACATGGCCGAGCGCTGGCGCGGTGCGCCTCTTGTGGTCGAGTGAGCACCCATGTCTGACCAAAGCGAAACTCCCCTAGAGAACGAAGAGGCTGCCGTAGTCGAACCAGCGGAGCCAGAAGGCCCCGTAGATGAGGCTCGCGAAGCGCTGCTTGGCAGGTTTGTGGAAGCACTCGGCGATGCAGTGGTCGATTCCCACATCGTGGTTGATAAGGACCTCTGGATTCGAGTGTCCGCAGATGCGTGGCATGAAGCGGGCGAGGTAGCGCGTAACCAGTTGCAGGCTCGGTACTTCGGTTTCTTGTCAGCTATTGACTGGATGCCCTCTCCGTTTGGTCGGTCTATGGATTCAGAGGTGGACCGTCTTCTTGAGGTAGCTGCTGCCGAGACTGAAGAGCCAGATGCTGCTCAAGCCTCAACCAACTCGGAACCAGATCAGGGCTTTGAACATGGATTCGCCGGAGGCGAGACTCGATTCCAAGTCTTTGCCAGAGTTGCTCATATTGGCGAGCAGGGCAGCAACTGGGGAGTCACACTCAAAGTTGATGTACCCGATGACACCTTGGCCCTCAGCACTTGGACCAAGGTGTACGCAGGTGCAGACTGGCATGAGCGCGAAGCCCATGAGATGTTCGGGATTGACTTTACGGGTCACCCTGCTCTGCGAAACATGTATTTGCCAACGGGATTCGAGGGCCATCCGCTACGGAAGGACTTCCCTCTTCTTGCGCGCCACGTCAAGCCTTGGCCTGGAATTGTGGACGTTGAACAAATGCCAACAAGTGACTCAGATGAAGCCGAAGATGCTGGCACAAAAGACGCTGGCCCAGAAGAAATTGGCACAGCCGAAGGGGCAGACGCATGACTGCGATAACTGACCGGCAAAAATTGCAGTACATCGCGGCCAAGGCCGCTGATGCTCGGGTCAACGTTGAGCTCGAGACAGAGGGCATGATCCTGAACATGGGTCCTCAGCACCCGGCCACTCACGGCACGCTCAGAATTGTTGCCAAGCTAGACGGCGAGCAGGTCGTGGCTGCGGAGCCAATAGCGGGCTACATGCATCGCGGGTACGAGAAGCTGACCGAGGTTCGTACCTACCCGCAGATTACGGCCTTAGTGAATCGCATTGATTGGCTGGGCAGCTTTGCAAACGAGGTGCCCTTCATTTTGGCCTCTGAGCAACTCATGGGCATCGAAGCACCGCCTCGCGCTCAGTGGATTCGTACCCTGCTCTTTGAGATGTCTCGGGTTGCAAACCTGATTCTGTTCCTAGGTGATATGGGCGTGCAGCTCGGAGCAGTAACTCCGGCCTTTTATGCTTTCCGCGATCGCGAGTTTGTGCTTGATCAGATTGAGGCTGTGACGGGCGGACGCTTCCACCCGAACTTTGACCGCATCGGCGGCCTGAAGGACGACCTTCCCAAGGGCTGGTTGGTAGAGACCAAGAACGTCATGAACAAAGTGCGTTCGTTCTGCGATGAGATCGAGGGTCTCTTCATGAACGCAGAGATCTTTGCCAGTCGAACTCGCGGCATTGGTGTCATTCCAACAGACGTTGCAATGCAGTACGGACTCTCGGGTGCAAATGCTCGAGCATCTGGCATTGACTGGGATCTGCGTCGCGACGCTCCATTTGGTTTTGTCTACCCCGAGCTTGACTGGAAGGTCTGGACGCATCCCGATGGCGATTCGTTCGCTCGGTTCTGGGTGCGTCTGCAAGAGGTTCGTGAGTCGACCAAGATGATCGATCAGATCTGTGATGGTGTGCCCGGCGGGCCGATCATGGCCAAGGTTCCGCGCATTATCAAGGTGCCTGCTGGTGAAGCCTATGTGGCCACAGAGAACCCGCTCGGAGAGATGGGTTTCTACGTTGTCTCAAAGGGCGAACTCACTCCCTTCAGAGTCAAGATTCGTTCTGCCAGCTTTAACAACGTCTCGATTACCCCGTGGCTTTTGCGCGGCGTGTATGTTCCCGACATCATCACGATCTTGGCTTCGCTCTATTTCATCCTGGGAGACATCGACCGATGACCCAGGCAGTCCTCTATCCGATCTTGGGACTCGAACTTGCCTACTGGCAAGAGACGACAATTCGCGTCCTGCTGGGACTCGTTGCCCTGCTGCTGCTGACCGGCGGCGCGGTGTATCTGTACCTGTTCAAGTTCGTGAGCTTTATGCAGAGCAGGCTTGGCCCCATGGAGGCTGGGCCGTATGGCTCGATGCAGTTGCTCGCAGAGGTCGGTAAGTGGCTGCAGAAGGAAGACATCTTCACCGAGGACTCGGACAAGTTCATCTTTGGAATCGCTCCTGCAGTGGTATTGGCATCAACGTTCTTGATGTTCGTAGTCATTCCCGCAGGCCCGAACGCAGTGGTGGCTGACCTCGGGACTGGCATCTACTTCGTCCTAGCGATGTCTTCGCTGTCAGTGATTGGCATTCTGATGGCTGGCTGGGCCTCGGCCAATAAATATGCCCTCATGGGTGCACTACGAGCGGGCGGGCAGCTCATAGCGTATGAACTTCCCTTGATCCTTGCTGTAGTCGGCGTAGTCATTTCGGCTGGCAGCCTGAACTTGCAAGACATCGTCGCAGCGCAGTCTGACGGAGCAATTTTTGGGTGGACGGGTATTGGAAATCCCTACATCCTCACTCAGATTGTTGGCTTCACCATCTTCTTAATTGCGGTGCAGGCTGAGCTCACCCAGACCCCGTTCGATATGCCCATTGCCGAGTCCGAACTCGTCGCTGGTTATCAGGTGGAATACACCGGAATTCGGTTCCTGGTGTATTTCATTGCAGAGTTCGCAACTGCAGTGGCGTTCGCAGCAGTGGCCTCGACTCTGTTCCTAGGTGGATGGCAATTGCCCGGTGCTTGGGGAATTTCTGACGGCGCCATGAATGCAATCGGGCCAATCATGATCTCTACCAAGGCAGTGCTCCTAGTGGGCGTAGTGTTCTGGGTTCGCTTCAGCCTTCCTCGCTTTCGTGAGGACCAGTTGCAGAAGCTTGCTTGGAAGGTCCTCATTCCCTTGGCCTTGGCAAATATCGTGGTAACCGGTGTCATGAAGGTGGTGTTCTAATGGCAAACAAGCCCAAAGTTCCAGGGATTGTCAAAGGTCTTGGAATCACCATGAAGACAGCTGTGGAAACGATGTTTCCTGATGGGCTGCTCCGTCCGCCCTCGCCGGCAAAGGGTGCTGCAACTGTGCAGTATCCCCACGAAAAAGAAGAACCCGTTGCTCGTGCCCGCGGCGTGATTGCGCTGAAGGAAGAGAACTGCACCTCGTGCATGCTCTGCGCTCGCGAATGCCCGGACTGGTGTATCTATATCGAGGCGCACAAGACACTCGCTCCACCTCGCAGAGAAGGCGGGAAGCCTCGCTCGGTCAATGCCCTTGATCGCTTTGATATTGATTACTCGCTCTGCATGTATTGCGGGATCTGCGTAGAGGTCTGCCCCTTCGAAGCCCTGTTCTGGTCCCCCGAATACGAGTACTCCGAGGTCCGCATTCAGGACCTCCTTCATGACAAGTCTCGACTTGATGAATGGATGGAAACGGTTCCAGATTTTGAACCCCTCGAAGCAGGCTCCGAGGTAAAAGTGAAGAAGGTGCCGCGATGAACTCCGCTGCGCTGATCATTGCTGAGGTTGTCCCGCTTGTGACGCCTGAGACCACCTTCGACGTTCCGGCGAATGTGGTATTCGCCGTGCAGGCAGTGGTGATGATTTTCGCAGCTCTTCGCGTTGTAACAACCAAAAACGTCGTGCACGCAGCCCTCTGGTTGGTGGTTGTGCTCGGCGGAGTAGGACTGAATTACATACTTCTACAGGCCGAGTTTGTGGCAGTTACCCAGTTCTTGGTGTACCTCGGTGCTGTCATCGTGCTGTTCCTCTTCGGCGTGATGTTGACCCGGGCGCCACTCGGTGTCTCTGATGACTTGGACAACAATCAAAAGAAGATCGGCATTGGGGTTGGTGTGGCGCTACTAGCCGTTCTCTCCTACGCGCTGATTGAATCTTTTGGTCGTTCCGAACTCACCTTCGCTGCTTACGAGGGTGTTGCTGGGCCAAATACCAACGGACGGACCCAAGCCGTTTCGGATGCCATCTTTGGGCAGTACTTGATTCCATTTGAGATGCTGTCCCTGCTCCTACTCGCCGCCCTGATTGGGGCCATCGTCCTGGCTCGCCGGGACTGAGGGGAGGACACCGAATCATGCTGCTGAATCAATTCCTTTTGCTGTCTGCGATCTTGTTCACCATTGGTGTCTACGGCGTCATCGTTCGTAAGAACGGCGTGCTGGTGTTGATGTCGATTGAGCTTGTGCTCAACGCCGTCAATATCAATTTGATTGTCTTTAGTACCTACTGGGGAGTCGCTGGTCAGGTGTTTGCCTTGTTCACGATTGCCATTGCCGCAGCCGAGGTTGGCGTGGGCTTGGCCATCGTGTTGCTGATTTATCGGAACCTACGCTCGGCTGATATCGACGAGCTCGACGAGATGAAGGGCTGAACGGTATGTGGTTCTTCACGCATGTCTGGATTATCCCTGCGCTCATGGCGCTGTCCTTCCTGCTCATCTTGTTCTTTGGCAA
>CAMDAT010000018.1 GCA_945888825.1 Bifidobacterium breve
CGTAGCTACGGGTATCACGCCAACGACCATGCGCACTGCGCCAGCAGTCAGGCCAGTGAGCGGCTCAAGGCCCAACGTAACAACTCCGCGAATTGGTATTGGCCAGGCCAAGAACAAAAACAAGATCGCTGCTTTGGTCCGCCAGAGCATCCGAACCCCACAGGCGAGGGCCACAACACCCGCAACAAACAACGGCATAGTGAGCAGATCAATCCGGTACAGCCAGTACATCGTCGAGAGACGTGCCGGCAGCAACACCAGTGAGGCAAACGCCGCCAGCACAAGCGGACCGCCGACAATTCGATCAATGTGACGATCATGAATATTCGGCTCGTTGATGCTTGGCCTTGCCATCGCGTATCCCAGCACGGCGGCAATGATCGGTACAAGGCCCAGATATGCCAGCGGGGTATCTACCGTGAGACCCCTCATCAGAGTCCAGAGCGAGGTGTGATAACACAGCACAATTGCTAGGAGGGCAACAGCGGTCCTCTTCCCGACCTTGCGGGTATCTTCGGACCACCGAGGTGCTTGTTCAGCCTGCTCAATTGGATCTGCGGGGGGCGGATTTAGCAGCATGGCAGGACTCGTTTTTCTCTAGCCTGAGAGCACATGCGAGCCACTAGTTCATGGCCTTAGTAGCAACAGGCTTGGAGCGTCTGCGCAGCGCAAAGAAGATGCCAACTGCAAGCATCAACAGAGCCGAAAGCGGAAGCAGCAAAGCCAGCGGGCTTTCGCTCACGGCAGCCTCGGGCCCAACCTGCTCGTCTGGCACCGTCTGACCTTCCGGAACTGTGGTTGTTGGAGGAGTGTTCTCTGCTGACGTACCCTGCACCTGCGCCGTGACGGCACCGCTTGAGCCAGTCGAACGTGATCCTCCTGTTGAACCAGTAGGCGTGCCGCGGGTTACGCCTGTGCGGCTGACGCTTGCTCCCGCTACATCAACATCTGCTTGATCTACCTCGGCCCCTGTTGCATCAGCAGATAGGTCGGGCACGGTGCTTGGCACGGTGGCTGCTGGCGCTCCCACGGGTACGGGCGGGGGTAGCGCATAGTTAGCCTGAGATTGCGCGTTCACCATAAAGGCGAGCACGGCAATGGGTGGAACCAGCAGCAAGAGCAGGCTGCGATCACGAGGAATCTTTGCTAGCAGGGCTTTCATCTTCCGAACTCCGGATCTGGTTGTGCTCGATTGGTTGGATCGGGGTCATTGACTTCAAAGAGCCGGTAATGGGTCTTTGGTGCTGACTCGTCGCCCCATTCAGCTACCTGCTTGGCAAAACCAGTTCCGCCACCCTCCCAAAGATCAGGAAACTGTGAAACGAGTTGATCCGCCCCGGATGACTCCAAGAGCAGCAAATACCGAACCCCGAAGTCTTCAGGGGCTGCAACTGCAGGGCCAAAGTCTCGGTCCGAAGGCACCACATACACATTTGGTCTTGGTGCAGCGGGCAGAACCCCAATTCCTGCCTGATCCATCAGGACAGTTCCAGGCTCGACATCTACACGAGCGTCAATGTCTTCGGCCACTTGCTGACCCATGATGGTCATTGAGCGCATCGGGTCTACCGAATCGCCATTGATTCCAAGCGATAGCGCCTCAATGGCCTCAGTCTGATCGAACGAGGCGTACTGCTCTGTCTGGACGACATTCAAGGTCCAGAAGATTCCAGGCACGAGCGCAAAGAGGGCAAACCCCGTGACCCATGCCGAACGCTTGGGTGGTTCCGAAGCAATGACCATGGCCAGTGCGGCGGCGAGCACTACTGCAATCACGGTGTAGCGCAACCATGGGAAGGTTGAACCTCTCGCTGCGAAGAGCAACTGCAAAGCCAGCGGTGACCCGAGTACTGCTAGTGCGACCGTTGCTCGCAGGCAGGTTCTGCGCGTTCCCCATAGCGCCATGACTGCCAGCACAACGAGTAGCGGCGAGGCAACCAACATCTGACGAATGAAGAACCATGCCCTGCCAGCCGAGGCTGCGTCACCAATGAGTTCAATGTTCGACTCTGCTGATCGTGCAACAAGGGCACTGTTGCCGTAGGCAGAGGTGAACTGTGGGAAGGGCTCTCCGATGATTGCCCAAGAAGCAGCAGCCCAAGCCACCATGGTCACTACTACTGGGAAGGCAAGAATCGTCAGATCAACCACCGTGTCCCAACGGCGATTCATAGCCGATCGGGGAGTTACTCCCTGAGAGGCCGAGCGGTTCCAGGTAACAAGACCAACCACAGGCAACACGGCTGCGAACACTGCAGCAGTTTCATAACGGGTCAGATATCCAGCAGCGATAGCTGAACCGACCACAACCAGAGACCGCGTGTCGTCGGTTTCAATCCACCGAGCTAGGTGACGAGTGGCAAGGACCAAGAAGAACAGCCAGCAGGCCTCGCTCATTCCATTCCCGCCATGGGTCCAGATCAGCGGCTGCGCTGCAACAAGCAGGACCGCCACAATTCGGAACCACTGCTTCGTTCCAGTTTCAACCCCCCAGGCCAAGAGTTGACTGAGTGTTCCCGCCATAAACAGCGCTGACACCACAATCGCTGCCATACCCGTGCTGGTGAGGGGCAGCCAGAATGCCCGAAGGGCAATAAAGGGCAATTGGAACATGGTGGGGAACGGACCCCAGATAAAGCCAAGGGCCTCAAGATGTGGGTCACGGCTAAAGAACACCGACTGACCGCTACCCACTCGAGACAGCGCGTCACCGGGGATCATTCCACCAACGCCTGCAGATACGTAGCCAATTGCTATAAACAGCGCCGTAAAGGCTACAAAGGTAATGCGGCGCTCGGTGCGGCCCACCTCGGGCGCCGCTCGACGGGTGCGGCCCAGCTTGACTCGCTGGTCAGCAAGAATCTGCTCCGCCTCGATGACTGCAGGGTGCTGAGCGTCAACAACCACTTCTTGTGCACGGAGTACCTCTGGAACCGTATAGCCGCCTGCGGCAGCTAGGTCGCCAAGCACTATTGAGATCTCGCTCAATGTACGGTCAGCCCGAAGTCCTGTTTGAAAGAGCGAATCAACCGAGGCCGAGAGCTGCTGCTCGCGTTCACTGAGCAGGGTAGACAACGCTGCGGCGGCAGCCCGCGCCGAAGCAACAGAGTCTGCAGACACAGGCTCAAAAGACACAGGGTCAAAGACGGATTCTTCGGATTCGCTCAACGAGGGGGTAAGAGTCATCAGGTTGATCTAGGTCTCTTCGCTTAGCTCTGACGGCGAAAGCGGCTCAGCCCACGCGAGCGCGGAACTACAGCTTCAGGTTCAGCCTGCACTGCTTCAGACCCGAGTTCACCTGCTGCGCTCGTGGTCACTCCAGAGGCAATGCGATCCAACTCAGACACAACCTCACGAACCTCTGATCGCAGAACTCGCTGCAAGGTGGTGAGTTCGGCCATGACTGCAGCAAGTTCTTGCTGATGGCGGGCCACCATCGCGGCCACCTCGGCTGCAGTATGGGCGAGCTGATCCGCATCAACCACCGTCACAACTGTCTCTGGCTCCGAATCCGTCAGTTCGGTCGAGTCCGCTGTGTCTATAGCGTTCGCTGTGTCGGTAAGGTCGACAACGTTAGGTACCTCTTCAACTTGTTCTAGATCTTCAACATTCTTGTGCATTGCAGCAGTCACGTTCTCGACTCCTC
Organism: Bifidobacterium breve; assembly: GCA_945888825.1. Classification (GTDB taxonomy): domain Bacteria; phylum Actinomycetota; class Acidimicrobiia; order Acidimicrobiales; family Microtrichaceae; genus IMCC26207. The sequence goes on from CAMDAT010000018.1 coordinate 3,647, forward strand.
GCCTGTCGGTAGTCAACGGTCAAAACGTACGCAGCAGGCCTGAACTCCACGTTGCCGGAATCTGACTTTGAGGTGAACCTCAAGCGCCGCTGTGGGCTCGACTTAGCGGAATCTCAGCCTCAGCCAGTAATTGCTACGCCGGCACCTGAGTCGGATCCAGCAAATTGAAGGGCCTCTGCATCATCCACGCTGCCGCCCGGAGCAGGAGCGCCACTCGATGAAACAGAGCTTGGTAACTGCGGCGGCGGCGCGACAGCACTCGTCGTGGCTGTTGTCCCAGGGTCGACTCGAGGCGAACCGACAAATCGAATCGGAGTCTCTGAGTCGCTATCAAGATTCGATACCACTGTGTGAGTTACTCGAACAAAGCAGGTTCGGTACACCACTACTCCAGCCGGCGCCGTGTCGCCCTCGGCATAACAGCCCCAGAGTTCCCCAGCAGGGTCTTGGCCCCGGAATACCTCAAGTTCAGCGCTCCCGTCTCCTGCGGCGGAACCATTTGGCGTGAGTCCCGAATATGCCCCGCAGTCCTCGGCAACAGTGAAACTGCTGTCCGAGATGGACTTCTTACAAATATCAACAAACACCAATTGTCTTGGCTCAAGACCGGACCAACTCACCTGCACAAGTGCTGCTGACTGCTCAGCTGTGACCGGAATCGGGTCCGGAGTAACACTCACAGAGGATTCTGCTGAGGCACTGCCCATCCCGAGCAGCAGGACCACAGTCCCTAGGGACCCGGTCAGCGCCCCAAACTTAACTCTGCTCCATCGCATTGCTTAGCTCCTCCATGAAAGACCAAGAGGGGCACGGCCAAAGCCGTGCCCCTCGAGCTTGCAGAACTCAGAGAGACGTTCTACACGTACAGGTTCCAGAACCAATCAGGGTCCAGGCACCAACTTGCAGATACCGTTGGTCTGCTCAGATGCTGGCACACGAATGAACCCCGTGACGGAGTACACGCTAGTCAGCTCGACGTAGTTCGTCTTACCAGTGAAGTCATTCAGTCCGTGTGAAGCTGCAGGCTTGCACATGAACTCGGTGAGTTCACGAACCGCTCCGCCAGCGCCGCCATCAGCACCCGTGACCTCTGCAGAAGCAGCTGCTGCAGTTGCATCAGTCTTCTTGGTCACGTGGTAGATGAATCGCGTGATGGGATACGAGTTATTCGCAATAGTTCCGGCCGTAGCAGACTTGGAATCAACCGTCCACGCTGCGCCAGTCTGACGCTTGTATGACCAAGCCACGTACTCGGCCCGGCTCATCCAAGTGATTCCGTTGTTCTGGTTGATCACTGAGTCGTTGATCACCTGCTTGAGGTCATTTTCAAAGGGGTAAGTTCCGTTGCTCAATGATTTCTTACAAGCGCCGGAGTTCGCATCGAATCCTAGGTAGGAATCGAAGGTTGCCTTCGTGCCTGAGGATGCGTTCATGCCAACTGGCTCAATAGTACCGGCTGCTTGGCCAGCAATCTGGCTCCAGTCAGTAATCGAGCAGTTGTAAATTCCCTTGATCTCGGCAGTGGTGAGGTTTCCTGCGGGACGGTTACCCCAGGTCACCATGATCAGACCATCTTTTGCGAAGCCCCAGAAGTTGGCTGCAGATTCACCCGAGGACTTTGGTCCACGTGAGGATCGTGCGTAATCAACTTGTCCGTTGATCAAAGCCTTGACGCCTGCACTTGAACCGTTGGGATAGGTGCTTGTGAAGATGTCATGATCCCAGTTTCCATTCACGTTGACTGAGGATTGGGCGGCACCAGTCAAGCAATCACCGAGGGTATAGGCCGCAGGTGCGGCTGCAGGTGTAGCGTTATCGGTATCGCAACCCTGAGCTTGGTTCATGTACAACTCAGCGCGCTGCATGAACGCATAAGTGGTGTCTGAACCTGAACCCGTTGCTTTGTCGTTGTTGTCATCCCAGCCGGATGGCTCGGGTGAGGCACTTACCATGGAAGTCATGGCTGTTCCTGATAGCAGGGTTCCTGCTACTAGAGCAGCCCCAATGAGTGATTTCAGTTTCATAATCAATTCTCCTTAGAAGTTGTAAAAGAAATCTCAGACCGAGACGGTCTGACGACGGATGAGGAAGAAGCCACCGAGGGCAGCGAGCGTGCCAAGGACTGGCAACAAGATGGTGAGAGGAGCCTCTGGTACGTCACCGCTTGAGACGGAGAAAGTAATGGCTGTCTCTGAATCGCTGTCATTGTTTGAGACAACGTTGTCAGTAACACGGACATAGCAGGTGGTGTACTTGGTTACTCCAGCAGGAGCTTGATCGTCGGCTGCAAAGCAACCCCAGGATTCACCAGCTGGATCTTGGCCACGAAACACCTCAAGCACTGCACTATTTGCACCTGCGGCATTGCCGTTTGGAGTGATGCCTGAGTAGGCGCCACAGTCAGCCGAGACCTCGAAGGTCGCGTCGGTGATTGACTTTTTGCAGATGTCAACGAATACGAGGGTGTTTGCTGCCAATCCAGTCCAGCTAGCGGTCACGTTGGCCGTTGTCTGATCAGGGGTAACAGTAACTGGGTTGGGGGTCACGGTCACTGTTGAGGCTCCGGCTGGGGCTGCCATCGATGCAACTCCGAGCACTAGGGCCAATCCAGCTAGTGACTTGACAATTAAGCGAGGTTTCACTCGGTACGCCTTTCAATCAAATTGACGCTCCACAGCAGAGTGCCAAGAGTGACTATGCATGGAGAAATACCCAAGATCAAGACCTACGCACGAGTGTTTGTTACTTGTTCCCTAGTCGTTCACTTGCCCACCAAGGCGCGCGAAATAACAATAAGAATCAAACACCAGATGTCCCCAAAGTAAACAATAGATAGATTTAGATCTAACTATTTATCCTGCTAGTAGGTAGTCGGAACCACCATCGAGATGTTAAAGAGCAGCACAATCACTCCTAAAGCGACTGAACTACCGGCAACCAGCAGCACGGCTCCCCAGCCATATTTCTTTCGCAGGTCAAAGCCCACCAGAATCCCTACGGCGATCAGCCCGATTCCAGTGAGCAGCAGTACCGCTCCACCAAGTCCGCGAACGTCATAGGTTTGAATTGGTGCGCCCTCTTCCTCTGCACTTGCAGTAGGAGAGGCGTCCTGCACTGCGCCGTCCTTACCTGCTGTCTCGACTGGATTCTCATTCGTAACCGACAGGTCGTCGGCGGCAGCCGTAACCACCACTCGCGAGCCATCTAGCGGGCCGCCGGCACTCGAAACCAGGGTCAGCCGATTTGGCCCTTCGAATTCCAAATACTTGACCTGATCACTTCCTACGGTTCGAACCTTGGCCACCTTGTACACGGTGACATCTCCCGATCGACTCCGAAGATAGATCGAGTTTCCACCCTTCAGATCTTTCAATTGGCCAAAGGGCCCGCCAAAACGAGTTTTGTGTCCTTGGATAACTGTGTTGCCAGAATCTCCTGGCTGTACTGAATCCAAACGGCGACCAGGGCCACCCCGTAATTCACTTGCCGAGGCCCCCTCAACAACGACCTCATTTACTCCGAGCGCCGGTATCTGCAACACAAATGCGGCATCGCCAACTGCGAGTTCCTCGGTCGGGATAGCGAATTCTGCTGCTAGATGACGCTGGTGCTCGGCATGGACTGCTGCTCCAATCACTGCATCTGCAGCGACTAAGAGAATCAACGAGACAATGACCGCAAGAATGATTCGGCGCCTTTTTAGCGAGGCCCCAGGGTCCGTGACCTCATCAGCCTGATCCGGGTCAAGGGTCGACTCCTCTAGAGAACTTGGTTCCGTTTCATCTGGATCTGGCCGAAGGTCAATGACGTCAGTCATGCAGAAATCAGTCCCGATCGCCTCATCAACGCTCGGACGCCCAGGAACATCAAGCCACCGAGTGCAAGCGTCGCTAACCGGTCAAAGCGCGGGTCGGATCCTGGTAGGGGTAACGGCATGTTTCGAGCCACCGTTACCGCCGGCAGAGTCGCAGCAATACCACCCGTGGCAGTGTCGGCACTCTCAGCAGAGAAGTCTGCGCTGCCCGCTGTGGCGCTTGCTGATGAAGGAGTTGCCGAACTAGCCGAAAGAGGGCTGTTCGTCCCCGAAGTTGATCCAGACGTGGCCGAAACTCCGGCTACCACGGGCACAATAGCCCCCGTCAACGCGTCCACAGCACCCGTAAACGGGTCCATTGCAGGCCCTTCATCAACAACAGGACTGCCCTCCAAGGGAGTATCACACCAGAGGGTTTTGCCAAGGTCCGCCAACGTTCCCGCAGGAGCAAACCGTTCGACGTCACTTGTGAGCACTGTCTTAAGTCCTGCAGCAGTGCAGTTAGAGCTAACAATTTTGTCGGCTGCAGCCAGGGCCTGGGCAACCAGTACATCGGGCAACTGGCCCTCGACAAGTTCTGCGGAACGTTGCCGGCCAACTGTTGACTGCCAGCGGATAATGGCCGCAACGGTGTTGGCCTCTACTCCAGTCAGGCCGGAATCGGGTGCATAGATTGAGTTGCTCCAAGACAATGGCCAAGCCCCTGGAACATTTTGAGTCACAGCAAACAGTGGTGCGCCAGCGCCAGCAGCTAACGCAGAGGTGATCCCCGCCGGTGTGGGCGACAACCATTCTCCTGCGCCGTTCTTTAGCTGAGCGACATAGAGGTCTGTCTTTAGGTTTTCTAACCCCGTCGCGTCAAAGGGAGGTTCCTCGGCTTCAGCCCGAATAGCCTCTGCCGCGGCAAGTGGTGTTGCCATCGTCATTGCCCCTGCTTCTGCGGGCGAGTCCACCGCTGCCGAAGCAGTGCCCCACCGGCGCACAACGCCCACAGCATCGGGCATACCCAACCGAGCGGGTGCTCGGTCAAATGGCCATGTCGCATTGGGTTCAGGCTCAGGATTCAGAAACAGACTCGAGGACCGAGTTGACCACTTCGCTGGCTGGGTCGTTCTGAGGTAGGTACCAAGGGCCAGGTTCGCCATCCCAGCATCGCCGCGCAGGACCGGTGAAGCAGGCCGGATTGGGGAAACCATGGAAAGCCCACCTGGTGGGAATTCCGCTAGCAGAGATAAGAATTCTGGGTCTTGCCAGTTGTTGACAGCGCTCTCTAGGAAGACGTCGGCCAGGTTGGCAGAGGTGAGTCGAAGAGGTCCTTCAAAGTCCCGCACCGGAAAACAGTCCGGCGGCAACTCATTGTTTGGATCATCTTCAGGGCTTTGTTCGACAAACTCGCATAGTTGAATCCCCTGTGGTCTTGGACCGGAAACCAAAAATGACATCCCGACCGCCTGAACAGGAGCCTCGATCACCGAGCGGCCTGTTGCCTCCAACGCCTTGCGTTCCGCCTCAGTAAATGGGGTTCCACTTACGGCAATATCTGCGCCGCCCGTAATCAAACGCTCCTTGGATTGCGCATCACCACCCGAGGTCTGACGAGCAGTAGTAGAACCTGGGATGTTTTTCACCGCTCCCAGCCAGGTTGATGCCGCTGCGAGTGACTCGTGGGTATTTGCAATCCGAAGTTCGGTGGGCTCGGCTGAGTCTGATTGCGCGCCCGCAATAAACGGGGCCACGGCCCATCCCAAGAGCAACACCGCTACTCCAGCAAGAATGCTTCGAGACAGCAGACCGCTGCGAGCTCCTATTTTCTTCTTCATTGCCTGCCCTGCCTGCTTCGTTGCGGTCGTCTTACCGGTTACTACTTTTTTTGCCATGAGGTTCGAACCCCCTTCGACAGAAACACTCCAAGGCCTACTAACAGCGCTCCCTGAAGCAGAGTAAAGATCACTTCTCGGCCACCAGGGCCGTTTGTCTGCACTGCGAGAATCTCGTCCGCAGCAGACTGATCAGCAGCAGCTGCCTCAGAGGCAGCCTGAGCCTGCGCTGCCAATACTTCTGCCGCTGCAGCAGCAGCTTGTGCCTGCTCGGGGGTGAGTACCCCTCCTGCTGCACCGGCAAGACCACCGGCCGCACCACCGGCCACACCACCGGCCACACCGCCAGCCACACCACCAGCCAGACCCGCAGCACCTGCAGCACCACCAGCACCAGTTCCAGCGAGCACATCCGGAGGCGGTGGTGCCCCGGCCAGATCAGTCGGGCGAGCTGGAGCACCCGGAATTTGCTGCACCTTATCCAGAGCCAGGTTCACGAGAACCGTTGAGAGTCGGGAATAGCTCAGTTCCTCAACGTTACGTTGGCCAGCGGTAACGGCATAGTTCAGAAACGTTCCCAACACCGCTCCCTTTGCCGGATCAAATCCGCTGGTTTGGGCAATGACATAGGAGTACGTAGATGGGAAGTAGGCACGTGGGTCGGCGCCGTCATAGCGAAGGGCAAAGGTTCCGTTCGCACGAGCCTCGGCATAGCCAAGAGCTATCGAGGATGCTGCAGGGAGTGGTTTGACGAATACACCAGCAGCGTTTTCAACACTCATCACAGGCGAGGTCGCCCCGTCGATAAAAGTAGTTATGGCTGTGGCTGCGTCATTGTAGGTAATGGTGTCAGGGGACAATTGCACAGTTTGCGCCACGCCCGTAGCAGCCGTTGCACCGGTTGCGCTTCCAATTCCCTGTGGCCAAGTCGACACTGGTTTTCCCTCACGAAGAGGGATTGAGTTCTGATCAGGACTGTTGTTTGCAACGTAGGTCTTGAAGGCCTCCCACACATCACCCGCTACGTTGATGCAGTATTCGCTCAGCACGTAGCTCGTTCCCGAACCGTCATTTCGCACCACAGGGCGGATCTTTCGATCTGGCAATGCAACGCCAGGGTTTGTTGCTTGAATCGAAGGATCGTTCCACTTGATATCTGGCTCAGTGAAGATCCTGCAGGCGTCCCGGCGAGTCAGGTTGAGATCAGAGATTCGTCCAGCAGGTCCGATCAGGTTGAACATCAAGGCCACCGGTCCTGCAGAAACGGGTACGTAGACAAAGTCCTTGCGGGAGGAGGCATTGATCAGATTTTGCTCATCGCTCTGGTATTCGATATCCGAAGCCCCAAAGTCCACAGTCCCATTCAGATAATTAAGTCGTCCCTGTGTCGACCCACCTGCCTGGTAGTTGATTGCGATGTCATATTCATTTGCCACATCGCTCTTCCACTGCTCAATCTCGAGCGCAGCAAATGATGACCCCGTGCCCGTCACGGTTGGCCCGGCCGCGTGCGCGACGCCGGTACACAAGACCGAAATAGCAACGATCACCGAGAGCGCGACAGCCGAAGCAGTCCGAAAACCTGGAGGAACAAGCGCCCGCCGACGCATGAGGTTCATCCGAATTGCCCAGTCACATAATCGTAGGTACGGGGATCCGAGGGATTCTCAAAGACTTGAGCCGTGGGTCCTGCCTCAACAATGCGACCCGGGTCGCCAATTGACTCCACCAAAAAGAAGGCGCATTTATCGCTGACTCGTTGAGCCTGTTGCATGTTGTGCGTCACAATCACAATCGTGATCTCTTCGCAGAGTTCACGAATCGTCTGTTCAATCACTCGAGTCGAGATTGGGTCAAGTGCCGAACAGGGCTCATCCATGAGTAACACATCGGGGTGCACGGCAAGTGCACGCGCAATACACAGGCGCTGCTGTTGACCACCCGAGAGTGACATGCCGCCTTCGTTGAGGCGATCAGACACCTCTGCCCACAGGCCCGCCCGTCGCAGGCACTGTTCTACAAGAGCCTTAGGATCCTCGTTCGACATCCCGGATAGGCTCAGACCAGCTAGCACGTTGTCGGCAATTGACATAGCTGGGAAGGGGTTTGGCTTCTGGAACACCATCCCGATTCTTGATCGAACCTCGGTCGGGCTCATCTCCTCGGAGTAGATGTCAACCCCGTCAAGTTCAATGGTGCCTGCAATGGCAGCAACAGGTACGAGTTCATGCATGCGGTTCAAAGACCGCAAGAAGGTCGACTTGCCACAGCCTGACGGCCCAATCAGAGCCGTGACCTCTCCTGGCTCCATTGACAGCGTGCAGCGCTCCAGAACCTTGCGCTTGCCGAACCAGCAGGTGACATCAGTTGCATCGATCCGAGAAGACGGATGCAGTTCTTCTGGGAGGATTTCACTGCTCACCAACTGACGGTTTGCCGCTGGGGTCTCGGCTGTTTGTGGGGATTGAACTGTGGTCATCGGGACCCTCCTCTTACTCTGGCTCCGCGTTCACCAATGACGCGGGCCAGAACGAACAAAATGAGCACAAGCAAAACCAGAACCAAGGCGCCTGACCATGCTCGAGCAATCTGCGCCGGGTTGGGCTGGCGCAACAACTGATAGATGTACAACGGCAGATCTGCCTGGGGACCATTGAATGGGCTCCAGTTGATTGAGGAACTACCAAAAGCCGTCAGCAACACCGGGGCGGTCTCGCCTACTGCTCGGGCAACACCCAGAATCGATGCCGTGATCAGACCCGAACGAGCAGTCGGCAGCACTACTTGCATAACGCTGCGCCACTGAGGTGCTCCGAGTGCGAGCGCTGATTCACGCAGGCCGTCGTCGATCGTCTTGAGCATCTCCTCTGCTGTGCGGGTAACAGTGGGGATCATCAGGATTGCGAGTGCTAGGCCGGCGGCTAGACCCGAGGGGCCTTGTCCCTGCAAAACCCAGACGGTGTAGATGAAGAGACCGGCCACGATAGAAGGAAGCCCACTCATTGCATCAATGACAAAGCGAACAATTCCAGCCAGACGGCCACGAATCTCATGCAGGTAGACCGCAGTCAGAATTGCAATCGGGATACTCAATACCGATGCGATCAGCATTTGCTCCAGCGTTCCGACAATGGCGTGGAACACTCCACCACCATCATCGAGCGGTCCAACCTTCGATAGGTCTGAAGTCAGGTACTCATAGTTCAGCCCCGCTATGCCCTTCACCACCACATAGCCGAGCATCCAAGCCAACACCGCTACGGCGATGCCACCACTCGTCCAGACCAATGTGGTGATCAAACGATCAGTTGCAACTATTGGGCTTTGGCTGTCACGAGCCAGCAGGTAGATCGATACTAAGAAAATCAGCAGCGCCCAGATTGCAAAGGTCAGCGCATGTGTCCAATCGAACAGGAGGCACATGACTCCACTGCCAGTCACACCGGCAGCGGCGGCCAACAGGATCTCTACCCGCTCGCTACGAACCAGAGCACGCGGCCGAAACGGAACCTGCTCCTCGATGGGTTCTTGGTCTTGTGGTTCTGGAACGGGGGTTTCGTCTACGGGGCGTTCGTCGAGAAGGCTCATGTGAACATCAACCTCAAGCTGCAATCTGTGTTCGGCGAACAATCGCTCGAGCACCAAGATTGACAAGAAGCGTCATACCAAACAGCGCCAGACCTGCAGCGATCAAAGCCGAAATCTCTAGGTCCTGTGCCTCGGGGAACTTGATAGCAATGAGCGAGGCAATAGAACCGCCACCCTGTTCAAGTACATATGGGTTCGCTTCAATGGTGAACGCAATGATGAGTGCAACGGCGATGGTTTCTCCCAGTGCCCGCCCAAACCCCAGCAGGATGGCACCCGTGATTCCGGCTTTCCCAAAGGGAAGCAACACTTCTTTGATCATTCCCCAGCGCGACCCACCCAGAGCCAAGGCCGCTTCACATTGTGATCGGGGGCATTGCGCCATCACATCACGAGAAACCGAGGTGATGATCGGCACGATCATCAGAGCCACCACGGTACCGACGATAAAACTCGAACGAAGCAGCGGAGCATCCGGCTCGGATAACCGGAAGAAGGGAATCGCACTGAGATGCAGGTTCAACCAAGAAGCAACGCCCACCAGCGGAGCTTGAAGTGCGAAGAACCCCCACATACCAAAGATGATGCTGGGCATTGCTGCGAGCAGGTCAACCGAAGAGGTCAGGATGCGGCGAATCCTGGCCGGGGAATACTCGTTAATGAATAATGCCAGCCCAATTGCCAGGGGAACTGCAACGATGAGCGAAACCGTCGCAATGATGATGGTTCCGATAAGCAATCCCAACACACCGAAGTCGCCCACGGTTGGGTTCCACACGCTGGTGGTAAAGAACGAGAGCAACCCGGCCTTCTGCAGGGCAGGCACAGCCTTGATAGCCAAGAAGAGCGCAGTTCCGCCGATAATGAACAGACTGACTGCTGCTGCGCTGGCACATAACGTCCGAAAAATGCGGTCGCCTCGGGTCACCGTTCGCGCAATATCTCGAGGAACTTGTTCCTCGAGCGCCTGGAGTTCGGGGGATGTCAGCGCCACGTGCTAGATGCTGGAACACGAAGGTGACGCGCGACCCTCCAAGAAGATAAACGTTTGGTGAACGAATCTGTACAAAAGGTGAACGAAACCCTTGCGAAGGCCGACAACGCTCGGTAATGAACGCTGTTTATGACTGCTCAGTGATAAACGCTGTTTATGACCGTTCGCGGGTATCTCGCAAGAGGACTTCTTGGGCAATCGTTGCGAGATGCGCTCCATCGAGCGCAAACACATGCCCAATCGCTAGACCCCGGCCACCAACGAAGGTATGGCAGGTGAAGTCGTGGAGTTGCCACTGATCGGCACGAAAAGGCCGGTGAAACCAGATGGTGTGATCAAGCGAGGCCGTAAAGAGCACCTTGTGCAAGACATCGTCCGGTTCACGCCTGACGGGATGCGCTCGAACCACGGCATCAGTAGGCAGATCATCGGACAGGTAGGCCAAGCCGCCCGCATGTAACGGACCTGTTTCGGGTAGTTCTTGAGAAACTCTGAGCCATGCTGCGGCACGGCCAGTCCCATCTCTGCCGCCAGCGGTGATTGCTTCTGCGGGGACAAAGGCTCGTTCGAAGACAGGACTCCAAGAGTCCTGATCAAGATCTGAGGGCAGCGGAACATCCGGAGGCAGAGAAACGGTCTCGATATCATCAGAAACCTCGAGGCGCTGAAAGCTTGCCTCGAGGTTCAAGATTGCTCCCACTGGCTGGCGGGCCACAACCCTCCTGGTAGCAAAGGAGCGGCCATTGCGAATGCGATCCACCTCGTACCGAACTGGCTCGTTATGGTCACCTCGGCGAATGAAATAAGCGCGCAGCGAATGCACGTGAAGGTCTTCGTCCTCCACCGTTCGCGTGGCGGCGCTCAGTGCCTGAGCAACAATCTGCCCACCGTACAGCCCACCCCATGGGTACTGAGGCCCAATGCCAACAAAGGTGTCTGGCCCATGGTCAGACAGTTCAAGAATAGTTCGTAGGTCCACAAGTTCTCCGGGGGTGACTGCTGCACGTACCTCACAGGAACGCACTTTGTACCTAGCATCATGGCAGTCTCGGCAGCCGTTCGTGACCGATACGGTATGTAGCCACCGAAGCGATCCCCTACTGAGAGAGTTCCACTATGCCTGCTGTTGATGCAGAACTACTTCAAACCGCCGTTGGATGGACTCAGCAGGCAGGTGCGCTCACCCTTGAATGGTTCAATCATCCCGAACTTGCAATCGATGCCAAGGGTGATGGAACCCCAGTCACCCAAGCGGATCGGGCAGCTGAGCGTTTGCTGCGAGAACTCATCTCGGATGCCTTTCCCCTCGATGGGATCCAAGGAGAAGAAGAGGCAGCACGTGTCGGCAGTTCTGGACGTGGCTGGGTGATTGACCCAATCGACGGGACCAAGGCCTTTACACACGGAGTGGGTACCTACTCAAATTTGTTATACCTCGAGGACGAACACGGCCCAGCAATTGGCGTTATCAATCTTCCAGCACTCGGTGAAACCATTTACGCTGGACGCGGCCTTGGCTGTTTCTTCAACGGAACGCCCTGTTCAGTCTCTGACCGCGGTGAACTTGATGGCAGCTACATCGCTTGCACCGGCTTTCACATGTGGACTCCAGACATGTTCGACAGGGTCACCGCCGCTGGGCCCCGTCTGCGCACCTGGGGAGATGCCTACGGCTACGCACTTGTGGCCTCGGGGCGCATTGAAGCCATGATGGACCCGGTGCTGGCTTGGTGGGATATCGCCCCGATGACGGTCATTATTCCCGAGGCCGGTGGGGTACTTACTGCTCGCGATGGGTCCACAGCGTTCAACATGGATGGCAGCGCTGACACCAGCACAACGGGTGTCTACTCCGCGGTTGCCTCAAACGGACTCCTGCATGAGCAGATTGTTGATCTGCTCCGGCCCTGACGGCTCCAACCCTGACTGCTCCAACTAGGCCAGAATTAAATTGGCATCCTCAGAAACCTTCGAGATGCGCTCGCCGCAACCCGAGGCCGAAGAAATTGACGATGCATACTGAGCCCGTCGACGAGCGACCAGGCCAGTCGCTTCGGAGTCTTGCTCCGAATACTGCGCTTCAATGCCGTCTTTCAACATCGCAAGCGCTTCGGTTCGCATCTGCGAGACACGGGACTCCGTTACACCAATCAAAGCAGCCAATTCAGTGGAACTGCGCTCTTCAATAAAGTATCCGACGACCACGATTCGGTGACGCTCCGGAAGCAGATGAACTGCGTCACGCAGATACGCCCGGAGTTCCCGAGCCTCAAGTTCTTCTGATGGCTCAACTGCAGTGCGATCGGCCAGCACATCAACCAGAGTGAGTTCGGCATCATCAGAGGACCCGAGCAAGGAATCAAACGCAAGAACAACCGAGCGAAACATCCGATCCCGGAGGCGGTCGAGTTCGGCTCGAGAAATATCTAGTTCCTTCGCAGTCTCTGCAAGAGATGGTGCACGTCCAAGGCGGTGAGCCAGATCAAGTTCTGCCTGATCCAAACTGCGAGCTAGTGCCCGCACTGAACGCGGCGCCCAGTCGGCCGCACGAACGGCATCGATGATCGCTCCACGAATTCGCTGCGCAGCAAAGCGATTAAAGGGAACCCCTCGAGATTCATCAAATCGTTTGGCTGCCTCAACCAAACCAAGAGCACCTGCACGAGCGAGTTCCTCACGCTCAACATGTCTTGGAAAGTTGACTGCCACTTGGAACACCACATGACTCACCAAGGGCATGTGCTCCTCGATAAGTGCGGTGACCTGCTGCTGTGTCAATACCGTTGATCCAGCTTGTGAACTGAGTGTCACTGTTTCGCCCATGACTCAATCTCCTCCGTGTCGAACGTCGACACTCGGAGTATCGGCAGACAGGCGCGCGGAACTTGAGCGATTTTCCAAGAAATTCCCAACAAATTTCTGACACGACCCGAAATAGACGGAAAGTGGCGGCAAATATCACTCTTGGTGAGATCTATCGGCCTTCTTGGCCAAAACCTGAGCTTCTGCGACAGATTCTTGTTGGTTTTCTTGCTGGGCAGAGCCTTCAGAGCCCTCCGAGCCTTCAAACACGGCAGCTCGTACGCCTCGAAGAGCCAATTCGCCCAGTAACTCCTGTGTAGCGCCAAGACCAGCCAGACCCGTTGCACCGGGCGCAGCGGTTCTAGTCGCAACCCAGAGCCCCGTTACTGCAGCAGTAGCTGCAGCAGCAACCGCGGGTCGATCCAATACTGCGTAGACCACCCATTCCCGCTGGCCATCTCGTTCCCCGCGAAGCTCTACCCGGACTGCACCAATTCCGCCTTCAGCTGGGGCCGGAAGCCAAACCGGGAATGGAGCAAGCGCTCGATCTCTGCGTGTTGCAGCTAGACGTGCTGTTACTCGCTGTACCCCGGCAAAGGCCGGTACCAACAACATGGGATCAGCAAGAGCAGCTCGATAACAGTCACGGGCGCCTATCGGATCAGGAAACCAGCACAACTCTCGGCCAGAAAATCCGGGCCTCTTGACCCAGGCTCCGTCACGCCAGTCAGTGGCTGTCCCGCGAAGAGCACGTAGGCGCTGCGCAGCACACGCAGGCCCAGCAGCACCGTGGCGAGCCACGTGGATTTCATCTACACGGTCCAACAACCCCGAAGCATGACTAGCCAACAAACAAGACAACCCTGGGGCGAATGCTGCACCAACCACCAAGGTGCGGCCGAGTGATTCAGCCAGTGGTCCTAGTTCTAAGAGCTCTCGAACCTCAACGGGGTCATCCGAAGTGGTAACTACATCACGGCCAGCGAGAAGCTGCTCATGTGCAACAACAAACTGCTCGCCTGCAGCTCGGGCAACAATCACCGTGGTTACATCAGCATCAAGATGAGCGCGACCGCTGCGATCGCTCAGCATCTTCACCTGGGAGCCAAAGGAGTTACGAAGCACACTCAATCGTTCAGGTCGACGACTCACCGTGGTGATAGCAACCTCTTGAGGTTGACCAAAGGCACGCGGTCCGAGGAGTTCCCGAGTGATTCGTGCTCCTAGAATTCCTGCACCGATCACAGCTATTCGCTGGTTGCTCATCTCAGGTCGGGGCCTTCGAGTTCACGCCAGCCACCAGTTGAGGGCGGAGTTGCATCTCCCCCAAGGAACCGGACAACCAGACTGACTAACAGCCCCAAGCCCAGTGCGAGCACTGCTCTCTGCAGACCACGCATAATTTCCTCCTTGGGACTACCACTGCAAACTGCGTGGGGCTAGCTGGAGTCGAACCAGCGACCTCACCCTTATCAGGGGTGCGCTCTAACCAACTGAGCTATAGCCCCTCTGCGATGTCAGATCCGAAACGAATCTCACAGAGACGGTCACACTAGCGGAGGTGCAACTACTGGTTCGATTCGCGAACCGGCCGAGCTGTTTCCTCTTCGATCACCGAGATCCAAACTCCGCCGATGATGTCGCTAATCAGATTAAAAACCAGAGTAGAAATCACCACCGCAGCCGCCAAGCCAAGGCAACCTAACAAGCTCACCAAGCCGAACTGCCGAAAAATAAATTCCCCATCCAAAGACCAATCTTGCAAGGAGAGCGATGAGTTGACGAAGTTCTCGATGCTCGAGATTGTCCCTGCGTTAGTTGCCACCGTCCATAAAATCACCGCGGCAATCATCTGCATCAGCCACAGGGACAAGGCCAAAAGCAATGAGAGTTTGAGGATTGACCACGGGTCGACGTGACGCACAAGGCGGCGAACCTTGCGTGCTTCGAATCGCTGACGCCGATAGCCCAATCGGCGGCTCGCTACCTCAGGTTCGGTTGTTCGGGCTTGTTGTCTTTGTGCCTGAGAAGTATCGCTCACCTTCTCATCCTACCGAGGCTTGTTCTGGTAGTCGGGATTACCAACGGTTCCGAGTTGATCGGGGAATTCTGCTCCGAGAGCATCAGCAGCAGCAGTTGAACGCACACCGCTGAGTTGTACCGTCACTTGGACTGCAGTGGGTCCCGTCTGATCAAAGCTCACCAACGAGGCCTGAGAGGCCTCGGCAACTTGCTGAGCACCTAGGTGCCCATAGCCAACTCCTGCAAGGGCAACAACATCCGCTACGGCATCAGCACGTGCTCGATGAACCGAAGCCTCGCCAATGTGAACAAGACCAACTACACAAACTGCGCTCAGACAACAGATCACCAGCATCATGGGAAGAACCGATCCACGTTCAGGCTGATTCACTGCCCTGTTTCAGTCTCAGAGTCTGACGGGTCAACTAGCTCTTCTGAGCGTTCCAAATCTTCTGCGTCTGCTCCGTTCTCTGCGTCTTCTGCGTCTTCCGAGTCCTCGGAGTCTGGACCAGTCAGAACTCGGGCAACAGCGGCAACTTTGCTCTCACCGTCAAGATTCATCACTCGGACCCCAGAAGCAGTTCGCCCCTGAATGGAAATCGTAGAAACCTTGGTTCGGATCACGACTCCGCCATCGTTGATCATCAACAGATGATCGTCCTCGCCAACCAAGAACCCGGTGACGACCCGACCGCGAGCAGCATGGATCTTGTGGGCACGCACACCTTGGCCACCGCGCCGCTGCCGCGAGAATTCTTCTAGTTCTGTTCGCTTGCCGTAGCCACCGTCGGTGATGGTCAGCAAACGCAGTGTCTCGGCTGGGTCCGCACCCTCGCTGTCCGCTACCTGGTCTGATAGCTCAGAGGGTGCGGCGATTGAATCTGCCCCAACAACTGCATCGTTGGCCTTTAGGCGCATGCCACGCACACCGCTAGCTGTTCTGCCAGTGGGCCGGATATCGCTTTCCAAGAAACGAATGCCTTGGCCGGATTCTGAAATCACCATAATTTCGTCCTCTGGTGAAGTCGGCATGACCCGCACTAGCTCATCACCCTCTCGCAGGTTGATCGCAATGAGTCCGGCCTGACGTGAACTGTCATAGGCGTTGAACATCGTCTTCTTCACGATTCCATTGCGAGTGACAAACATCAGATAGCGGTGCGATTCGTAGTCACGCGTATCGATGATGGTCTGGATCTTTTCACCCTGATCAAGTTGCAACAGGTTGACGATTGCGAGGCCCTGAGCAGTGCGGTCACGCATGGGGATCCGGTGAGCCTTGAGGCGATAGACCTTGCCCTTATTCGAGAAGAACAACAAGAAGGCATGCGCCGAAGTGAAGATCAGATCAGTGATGTAATCCTCATCCTTGAGACGAGCACCTGCCACACCGCGGCCTCCTCGAGCCTGAGTTCGGAAGGTGTCTGCAGCGACAGTCTTGACATAGCCACGTGCTGTCATCACAACAAC
>CAMDAT010000019.1 GCA_945888825.1 Bifidobacterium breve
GTTGGTGTGATGGTCCTCGGGGACTACACCGCAGCGCAGCCCACCGCCGCAGCTCTTGAATCGGCGAGTCAGGTGATTGGGTGGAAGTTTGCACTGCATCGGGTTGATCCGAGTGGACGGGTTGATTTCACCTCTCTTGGGTCAACCAAGTACCAGGCTGGGGTTGTGGTGAACTTGCCCCGAGTAGTAGGTCACCGGGAGGTTGGACTGACTGGTTGCCCAGGTCTAATACAGAATGCGATCCCAAATATTGCAAGGCGGACCCAAGACTGGGCAGCGATAAACCCTTCAAACCCATTAGGCAGACTGGACGCGATAACCCAAGCCAATGGGGTAATTTCGGTCACGGGGTGGAGCTTTGATCCTGATACGACTGACCCAATAACTGTCTACCTGGTTGTCGATGGGCTGTGGCTCCGTTTCTCTGCCGACTGGTCTCGAACCGATTGGGTATACAACTATCCCGAATATGGCGATAGGCATGGATTCTCCCTTTCTGCACAGGTGGCTGCGGGTTCTCACTGGACGTGTGTGCAAGCCATTAACGCTGTTGGTGGGAGTGATTCCCTGCTGGATTGCCAGAACATAGTGGTGAAATGACTGTGGTGAAATGACTGTGGTGAAATGACTGTGCTCAGATGATTGTCGTCAAGTGACTGTGGCGAAGTGACCGAACAACCTCTGATCTCGGTCATCACGCCGGTCTATGACCCATCTGAGGATGTGCTCCAAGAGTGCTTGGATTCTGTCACTCAGCAGTCTTGGACAAACTGGGAGCACATTCTTGTAGACGACGCGTCACCCTCTGATCACGTTGCGCGGGTCCTGCTGAATGCAGCCCGTGCAGACGAGCGGGTAGTTCTTGCACCACGGCAGACCAATGGCGGAATCGTTGCCGCGTCCAACCAAGCACTCTCTCGAGCTCGCGGGCAGTTCTTGGTGTTGCTCGACCATGACGACCTGCTCGAACCGCAGGCACTAGAGCGCATTACTCAGGCATTCGCCTCTGGTGAGGATGTGGATTACGTCTACACCGACGAAGACGTCATGATTCCTTCTGGTCGCCTAGCCGACCCGTTCTACAAGCCGGACTGGTCGCCCGAGCGATTCAGAAACCAGATGTACACCTGCCACATCTCGGCGTTTCGCGCATCGATAGTTGAGCAAGTGGGTGGGTTCCGGGAAGGGTACGAGGGATCCCAGGACTGGGACTTGGTCCTGCGTGTAACCGAACGGGCAAGACGCATTGTTCACATTCCAGAGGTGTTGTATCACTGGCGGGTGGTGCCCTCTTCGGTCCTGTCGGGCGAAGACGTCAAGCCATATGCATATGAGTCGGCGCGCCGAGCTCTGGAGTCACACGTTGAGCGAGTTGGGCTTGATGCAGAGGTGGTTGAGCAGACTCCTCGTGGCTACTTTCATCTAGTTCGGCGACACCCCGAGACTCCGCTCGTCAGCATTGTGATTCCTACTCGTTGTTCCTCGGGATTGATCTGGGGTGCGGAACGTTCGATGGTGCTTGAGGCTGTTCGGAGCATCGTTGAGAAGGCGACCTGGCCCAATTACCAAATTGTGTTGGTGGTTGACGAGCCCCTCAATCAGCAGGTGATCGAAGAGATTGCAGAGCTTGTTGGAGACCGGCTCGTGCTGGTGCCGTTCGACAAACCGTTCAACTTCTCTGAGAAGTGCAATCTCGGAGCCCTTGCGGCCAGTGGTGAGATTCTGTTGTTTCTCAATGATGATGTCCAGGTTATTGATGGCAACTTCATAGAGGTTCTAGTTGGCTTTGTGCGCGAAGCAGATGTTGGCGCAGCGAGCCTGCGCCTGCTGTTCGAGGATGGTCGAGTTCAACATGCGGGCCATGTGTATCTCGGCGGAAATCCTGGTCACCTGATGTTTGGTCAGATGCCAAATAGCGATCGAAATCGCTTGGCTCTGTCACTTGATCGAGAAGTAGCTGGAGTGACCGCTGCATGTATGGCGATTCGGGCCGAGGTCTTTGAACAAGTTGGCGGGTTCAGCATGGTTTTTGCTGGCAACTACAACGATGTTGACTTGTGCCTCAAGCTTGGACGCGAGGGGTATCGAATTATTGTCTCGGCCCAAGCGACGATGTATCACTTTGAGTCAATCACGCGCGATCCCACGGTGGGCGAGGATGAGCTCACGGCGTTACGACAGCGATGGTCAACCGAGCTGAGCTCAGACCCGTACTACAACCCCAACTTTGACCAACGTTTTGATAATTATCCGCACCCAGTCATGTACCCGAACAAGTACTAGTTCCCAAAAACTGTCCCGCTTGTCGTGCGAGGGACCCTCCATAGAGGGGGCTTGTTCAGATGGTCGTCGCGACACCTACTTTGCAGGAACGCTCAGATTTGCTGCGATGCGATTGAGTTGCTCGGTCAGATTCTCGGTGAGTTCGCGCACATCGTCTCGAACCGCATCAATTGCCTGCACCGACTCGCGGAGCTCCTCAACCTGCTGCCGAGTCTGATCTAGGGAAGATTCCAATCGGTTGATTCGCTCCATGAGAGATGGCAACGACCGCAAGAAACGCAGCGATCCGATTGTTCTTGAAGAGGCGTTTTTTGGGGTAGTAGTCATCCTGCTCCTGAGGCCGCGTCGGTGTTCCTTCGAAGGCGTGTTGCAGCGGAACACATCTTAGAGGCTCATCGCGGCCAGAATGAGACCCGTGCAAGTACTCATCCTCACCACGTCCGCCCGAGCGGCTTGGTGCACCGTTGCCAGAGAAAGCCTGCTGCGCGAGCACCCAGAGGCGGTTATTCGCCCTGTTTATTCGGATGGTCGTTTGTTGACCCTGCCCGCAGCGGGGTCGATACGCCCACAGAATCTGCAGATCGGGCCAGTTCGATATGCGGACTTGGTCCTAGCTTGGGGTTCGCGAGAAGCAGCATGGGCTGCGTTGCCGTGGATTCTTGAGGAGCTTGTCGAACCCTCTGTATTTGCTGAGGGCCCCGTGGTTGTCCTGTCAGATTCTGTCCTGATTTTTGGTGAGCTGACTGGCATCTTGGATCTCGCATCGGCTGGGCGTCCCGCTGCCCGCGCAGCGCATGTTGACCCGGTTACTTCTCTGCCCTGGGGCGGATGCTTGCCCGGATGCCTTGCGGTATGCGAAGCAGATGGTGATCTCCTGACCTGGTGGAAGAGTCGAACTCTCGGAGCGTTGTCAATCTCTGACCCCTCGGTTGAGATGGAACGAAACTGGCTTTGGAGAGACCTGCCGCTAGGCAAGTCACTTGCCGTCCTCACCGATCCTTCTTTGCGATTGAGCACCGAGACAACCCACGAGATTCAAATTGCAGGTGATTCTGAGGGATTTACTGCAGATGCTGAGCCGTTGGTCTTGATCGACATGGATGGTTTTGACCCAACCAGGCCCTGGTGGTTCGCTGAGGAGGGCCAGACTCCACATCTTCGGGTCAGCGAGTCACCCGGGCTGAGAAACCTGACTCATCTTGTCGCGGAACGCCTGATGACAGCTGGATGGAATGGCTCTGAGCAAGATGTGATTGGGGCACTCGCCGGGGTTGACATGACCCCTCAGATTCGTAGCTGGTACCGATCGCTTCTTGCCCCAGTATGCGCTACTGATCCAGCCTCGGCACTGCCGACAGCTTCGAGAGGGGGGCGACCGAATCTTCCCCCAAATCCGTATGTATCAGGAGAGGCGGCAGCTTTCTTAGAGCAACTTTTGTCAGCTGATGGTGCGGCGGTGACTGGCATCTCGAACGCTGCTGATGCAGTCATGGCAAAGCGTCCAGATCTGCAAGCGGCCTTTCCTTCGGTCAGATGGTCAGATCGGGACCCGTTTATTAAATGGATGTGGTCCCATGGACTCAACGAGGGCGACTCCTCGCTATCACTCCTCCCAGACTTCCCGCGAGTGGTTCGCCAAGATGCAGTCGCAACCGGAGCGCGGCCATATGGGGTGAATCTGGTTGGCTACCTGTCGGGAGAACTTGGCCTCGGTGTCGCAGCGCGCCGCATGATTGCGGCAATCGAAGCTGCAGGGATTCCCTGCGCCACCGTGAGTTATGACCGGACAAGCAGTCGGCAACGCAAGCCGGCAGAGCGAGTGATCGATGCTCCGTATCGTTACAATTTGTTATTGATTACCGCGGACCAACTTCCATTTTTTGTGGAGGACGTCGGGCTCGGATTTTTTGCCGATCACTACAACATTGGCCTGTGGTATTGGGAAACCGATGTGCTCACCCATGTGCAGATCTCTAGCTTTGCTTGGGTGGATGAAGTCTGGGGTGCCACGCAGTATCTGTGCGATGTGTTCGATGCTTACGGTCGCGTGCCGGTTCGATATATGCCAGTTCCGCTGGTTTTTGAGGACCCGGAAATTGTTGATGGAGATCGAGAGCGTTTGGGCCTTGATCACCGATTCACCGTGCTCTTCTCATTCGACTTTCTCTCTGTAGTTGAGCGAAAGAATCCGATGGGGCTCATTGAGGCCTTCTGTAAGGCGTTTGAACCAACTGACGGAGCCAGGCTCATCCTGAAAGGCATCAACGGGGATTTGTTCCCCGACAAGCTTGAACAACTGTTAGATGTAATCGCGGACAGGCCCGATATTGATCTGTGGGATACCTACCTATCTGCCCGAGATCGCTTGGCACTGGTCAAGTTGGCGGACTGTTATGCGTCGTTGCATCGTTCCGAAGGCCTGGGCCTGACCATGGCCGAGGCAATGGCACTTGGTACGCCCGTTGTTGCAACTGCCTACTCAGGAAATCTTGATTTTATGGATGACACCACGGCGCTGCTCGTGTCAGGAACTGAAGTTCTTATTGGTGAGGGCCACCTGTACCCCGCAGATGGCCACTGGATGGACCCCGACCTAGAGGTCGCAGCCGCACATCTGAGACGACTCTTCGAGGACGCCGAACTGCGCGAGCAAATCAGCAGGGATTCATCTGACGCGCTTAGAAAGTTTAGTATTGAGCGGGTTGCGGGTCTGATATCAGCCCGTCTTGAAGAATTGGACCGAGGCCAGTGAAAGAGTCAATCAAGAAAGCGGCTCGGACCCTTCTGGGTCCGGCTTTACGCCGGCTCTCACAAAGATTCGAAGCACTGCAACAAAGCATCAACCAAGTAGGTGCATCTCAAGAGTTGTTGCAATCTCGCATTGATCAACTCACAACCCTGAATCGGAAGCTGCTAGAGCAGCGTGATGTCGAGACCGAGGTCATGGGCCGCGCTCTCTCTACCCAAAGGGTCAGACTCGAGGCCCTCACCATCCAACAGCAACAACTTCTTGAAGAAATTGAGTTGCTCCGCGAGTCCGTGTCAATGACCGAGCGCAACGCGGCAGACGCAGACCGAGTCATCGTGGACGAGTCCACCTCTTTGCCGTGACTCTCCCACCTGAAGTGACTCTCCCACCTGAAGTGACTCTCCCAAAGGTGCAGCGAGCAAGTGGGGTCGTGGTCGATGTGCGCGCCCTTCAGGCGCACGACCATGCCAGCCGCGGCATTGGCAGATATACCTATGAGTTGATCAGCGCCATTGAACAAGCTGATTCAACTCTGGTTCGCGCATTTGTCGCTGACCCGATGTTTCCCATGCACGAGCAGGTGCTGCGCCTCTTGCCCACCGGAAAGCTCCGCAGGTCTGATGACCCTGAGTTCACCGCACACCCTCCCCGGGTTTTTCATATCACTAGCCCGTTCGTGGAAGGAGTTACCCAGACTCCGATGTTGCCGGTTTGGGCACGTGGACATGACACGGCAGTTGTCGCAACTGTTTACGACCTGATCCCCGCGAGGTTTCCCGAGGTCTACCTAGGGGATGCTGCAACGGCACGACGCTATTCTGCGCAATGCGAGTTTCTGCGAACCTGCGATCGCCTCTACTCGATTTCGGAAGCCACGAGCAGGGACCTCCAAGAACTTCTTGAGATTTCACCTCAGCGGGTGCTCACGGTTCATGGTGCAGCCGCGCCGCAATTCTCAGCTCAACCGGAGGTCGCTCTCCCTGCTGGCGGTCCTGCTCAGCATGTTGGCGATCAGGGTGGCCTCGCCGAAACGGAAGGGCTGACTTCTGCTGTGCTAGCAAAGTTTGTGGCGAGCAGTAGCGATTCGGTCGGCTACGTGTTGTGTCCCACCGGAGCAGAGTGGCGCAAGAATCTTGATAGGCTCCTGCAGGCTTGGGCGGTGCTGGGGTCCGACCTGCGATCGGCGTATCCGCTGCTCGTGCAGTGCCACCTTCAGCCTGATGCGCTTGAGCATCTGACCGCAAGAACTAGTGAACTTGGTATTGCCGACAGTGTGCTTTTTACCGGGGCAGTTTCTGATGCTGAACTGATTGAGTTGCTACGTGGGGCGACGCTGGTTGTGTTCCCCTCACTCTATGAGGGGCTCGGCCTGCCAATCCTTGAGGCTCAAGCCTGTGGGACAGCAGTCATCTGTGGGGACAACTCGTCTCTGAGGGAACTCGTTCCTGATCCATCTGCAAGATTTGATGCCGAGAGTGTGCCGGACATAACTCGCGTCCTTGAGTCGTTTCTTGCTGACCCGATCGCCCGCCAAGAACTTGCAGCCACTGCAATGGCTGAGCGGTATCAGTGGTCAGAAGTAGGGCGCCTCGTTACGGAGAGTTATCGGGAACTCCTTGAGATTCCGATAACCCTTGGTGTGGCTCGGCCATTTCGACTGGCTTTGGCCTCGCCGATGCCTCCACAACTGTGCGGCCCTGCTGGCTATTTCGCAGAGTTCATCAAATACTTACCTGACCTTTGTGAGTTAACGGTATTCACCACCCTTGACCCAGCCGAGGTCCAACTGCCGCGTGAAGTCCGGGTAGAACGACTCGACGCGCTCGAGGTCATCGAGGCAATTGAAGGCCCTTTTGATGAGGTGCTGTATTTCCTTGGAAACAGCGAGTTTCATATTCGCGAGTTACTACAACTCCAGCGACGGCCCGGTGCAGTATTCCTGCACGATGCCAGGCTGAACATTCTGTACGCCGAGATGCATCGCCGCTACCCGCACCTAATGGAGGAGAACTTCGGGCAGTCCCTGAATCGCATGTATCCGGGTCGGTATCCCTCAGCACTGGGAGACGCTCAGTTGCTTCCGCTAACTGAAGAGGGAACCTACGGAATATTGATGGTCGCTGATGTGGCGAAATTGGCCACTCGCCTCTTCGTGCATTCTGAACACGCCGCAGATTTGATCGAGTTGGATTGTGGTCGTCGGGCAGAGGTCCTGTTCCCAATACCCTGCCCGTGGCTTCCTTCGGAGGAAGCTGCTGGTTCATCCCCGCGGATTGCCGATGGACGCCGGCCATTGATTGCATCTTTTGGTTTTGTGAATCCGGCCAAGCGAAGCGAACTACTCGTTGACGTCATGCAAGATCTACCGCACGCAGACCTTGCTTTGGTGGGACACATCGGAGACCGCTTTCTTCAAGACTTGCGAACCGAGGCTCGGGTCCAAGGAACAGCTGGTCAAGTGACGGTGACAGGCACAGTCAGCGCGAGCGAGTACCAAGACTGGCTGGCAAAGACCACCGTCGCTTTGCAACTGCGCCTGTTTAGCAATGGCGAATCCTCTGCCTCTGTTGCCGAAACTCTTGCGGCGGGAATTCCGACTGTGGTGACTGATATCGGGACATTCTCGGAGTATCCCGATGACACGGTGGTCAAGCTACCTCGGAATATTTCGAGCGAAGAGCTGGCCACGGTATTGAGCGAACTGCTCGAAGATGCACCCCGATTGGCTGCATTGTCGGCAGCGGGCAGGGCTTACGCTGCAAGAAACAACTACCAACTAGCGGCCGAAAAACTCAGTTCTGAGCTGGTGCAATCGACCGTCGACTCGGGCAATCGGCCCGCCACCTGCTAGAACGAGATGCTATGAAGGGTCTGATTTTGTCCGGCGGAGCCGGCACCCGGCTACGGCCGATCACGCATACCAGCGCTAAGCAACTCGTACCGGTTGCTAACAAGCCAATTCTTTTTTATGGGATTGAGGACATGGCTGAGGCGGGTATCACCGAGGTCGGAATCATCACGGGAGAAACCGGAGAAGAGATTCGCGCAGCCGTTGGCGACGGCTCCACCTGGGGCATCAACGTGACCTACATCTCACAAGAGTCACCGCAGGGCTTGGCGCATTGTGTTTTGATTGCGCAGGATTTTTTGGGTGATGACGATTTCGTGATGTACCTCGGGGACAATCTGCTGCGACAGGGAATCACTGAGTTTGTCGAGGCCTTTGAAGCCGACCGCAGAGCCGCCGCAGAACCGCAACTTGATGCAGATTCTCAAGCGCCCTCAGCGCAGATCCTCTTGACCCATGTTCATGACCCGGAGCGATTCGGTGTGGCCGAACTCGATGAAGACGGACATGTGATCCGCCTTGTTGAGAAGCCCGAAAATCCGCCTTCAGATTTGGCTCTGGTCGGCGTGTACCTGTTTGACCGTTCCATCCATGAGGCGGTCCGCACGATTGAGCCATCCCCTCGCGGAGAGTATGAGATCACCGACGCCATTCAGTGGCTTATTGATCATGGCCACAAGGTGCGTCACGAAGTCCTTGAGGGTTGGTGGAAAGACACCGGCAAGTTGGAGCCGCTCCTAGAGGGCAACCGGTTGGTGCTTGAAACCATCGAACCTCTCATTGAGGGCACCGTGGACGAATCCTCCAAGCTTGAGGGTCGGGTAGTGATTCAAGCCGGAGCGCAAATCATCAACTCCCACATTCGTGGCCCAGCCATTATCGGAGAGCGGACCTTGATCGTTGATAGCTACATAGGCCCGTACACATCGGTGTACTACGACTGCGAAATCCGAGGGACTGAGTTGGAACACTCCATTATTTTGGAAGAGTCGCAGATACTTGACTTGCCTAGGGTGACTGACTCGCTCGTGGGTAAGAAGGTGGTCGCGAAGCGCAGTGATGCTCGCCCCTCCGCAATCCGCTTGATGCTCGGCGATCATTCACGGATTGAGGTGATCTGATGCCCGAGATCATTGCTTCAGATGTGATCAACGGTGTCTATGTGGTGACTCCGACGCTGCACGGCGATGAGCGCGGATTCTTTGTGGAGACCTACCGGCGCGAGTGGTTCCCGAAGGGTCGAGAGATGATCCAAGGAAACCGCGGTGATCGCATTGCCGGTTGCCTAGTTGGCTTGCACTATCACCTGCATCAGTCTGACTATTGGTATGTGCCGAACGGCCACGCCCGAGTCGTACTGCATGACCTTCGTACTGGCAGTTCAACTGATGGAGCAACCTTGGAACTCGACCTCGGTGAGGTCGACAGTCAACCCAATAACCACCTTGGTGTGTACATTCCGCCTGGAGTTGCTCACGGGTTTGCCTCTGTAACTGATATGACCATCACCTATATGGTTGACAGCTACTACAACCCAGCTGATGAACTCGGTGTGGCTTGGGATGACCCAGAAATTGGCGCTGATTGGGGCTTGACGGACCCGATACTGTCAGCTCGAGATCAGGAAAATCCGCGCCGCTCAGACATCGGCTTGCAATGGCAGCCGCATGTGGCACTCCGCACCTGAGATCAGACTGAAAGACAGCATGAAACTCTTCGTGACCGGCGGTGCCGGATTTATTGGATCTAACTATGTTCATCATGTGCTTGCCACCACTGATGATTCGGTCACGGTCTACGACGCCTTGACGTATGCAGGTAACCGGGAAAATCTTGCCGACTTAGAGGGCAATCTCAGGTTCAACTTTGTGCAGGGCGATATTTGCGATCGTGCAGCAGTCACCGCTGCGTTGCCCGACCATGATGCGGTGGTTCATTTTGCTGCTGAAAGCCACGTTGATCGCTCCTTGCTCGACCCCGATGTCTTTATGCGGACCAACTGCTTGGGTACCAACGTGATGTGCGATGTTGCAGCCCAGATGGGGGTGGAGCGGTTCTTGCATATCTCGACTGACGAGGTGTATGGATCAATCGAGGAGGGTTCCTTTGTTGAGACCGATCGCTTGGAGCCTCGCTCGCCCTATTCGGCTGCAAAGGCCGGCTCTGACCTAGTCGCCATGGCCTACTACGAGACTTACGAGCTGCCGGTCCTGCTGACGCGCTCCTCGAATCAGTTCGGGCCGTTTCAGTTTCCAGAGAAGCTGATTCCCTTCTTTGTGACCAACCTGATCCAAGGCCGGCGGGTGCCGCTTTATGGTGATGGGTTGAACATTCGCGACTGGTTGTTTGTCCGCGATAATTGCGAAGCCGTTGACCTTGTGCTTCGCTCGGGCACAGTGGGGCAGATCTATAACATCGGTGCTGGGAACGAACTCACCAACAGGCAGATCACTGATCGAGTACTAGCACTGCTGGGTAAAGACGAGTCCGCAGTTGAGTATGTGCAGGATCGTAAAGGCCACGACCGTCGCTACTCCATCGCAACCGACAAGGTTGCAGCCCTCGGCTGGCGTCCGCGCTATTCGTTTGATGAAGCGCTCGAAGAAACCGTGCGCTTTTATTCAGAGAACTCGGCCTGGTGGCAACCGCTGCTGGAGCGGGTCAAAAACCGCTAATAGCCCTCAAGGAGCTCGCATGCGCATTCTGATCACTGGTGCTCGCGGTCAGCTAGGCACTGAACTCATGGCATTGCTCGAGCCGCAGCACCATCATCAGGTTCTTGGTCTTGACCTGCCGGAGCACGACCTGACGGATCGCGATCATGTGCTTGGAGTCATTACTCAATGGGCTCCGGATCTGATCATTCACGGTGCAGCATTTACCGCAGTGGATCTCTGCGAGGAGCAGACCGAGATGGCCTATTTGGTGAACTGTGTTGCCACCAGATTTGTAGCCGATGGGGCTCGCCGGGTTGGCGCTCATGTGGTGTACGTCTCAACAGATTATGTCTTTGACGGAACGAAGCAGGGACCGTATCTGGAGTGGGATGCAACCAATCCGCAGTCGGTGTACGGCCGAACCAAACTCGGTGGAGAGATGGAGATCGACCCGGGTTGGACCATCGCTCGCACTTCGTGGGTGTGCGGGGCTCACGGCAACAACATGGTCAAGACCCTGCTGCGTCTAGCCGGGGAGCGCGACACGCTGTCCTTCGTCGATGACCAGATTGGCCATCCGACATTTGCTGCTGACCTTGCCAAGATGCTCGCGAAGCTTGGGGTGGAGCGAGTACCCGGTGTCTTTCACACCACCAACCAAGGTGCAGTGAGTTGGTACGAGTTTGCCCAAGCAGTGTTCAGCGCAGCAGGTCACGATCCCAGCCGAATCGCTGCGATTACAACGGCGCAGCTAGACCCACCTCGTCCAGCAGCGCGCCCGGCGAACTCTGTACTTGACGGGTTTGCCTGGAGGTCCCACGGGTTCCCACCCAGTAGAGACTTTCGCGAGCCGTTAGCCGAGGTTGTACAAGCGCTAACGGATTAGGGCCTCTGCTAGCCGCATGCGCTTTTCGGATTGCTGCGTCGGTGATGGCGAAGAGGAGTGCAATGGCGGGGAAATCCGCAAGTAGACTAGTGGTCGATTCCTTCTGAAGCCAAGGAACAGTTCACCCAGATGGAGAGTCGTGAAGAAGCAGTTAAAGTCACTTTTTACAAAGACATCTGCACCTGCGCTGAGGTGGTTTGAGCACCGTTTCGATCGCGTTGAGGCCAATCAGAATGCAGCTGAGCATTCTGCGGCCCTGATTTTGGGTTGCCAACTCGAGAACCAAGAATCCTTGGAACACAGTATCTCGATGCAGCTGAAAGCCTCCGAAATCATCGGACGTACACTTGCATCTCAGACTGAACTGCTCGAATCTGTAGACCTGCGGCTCGTCGAAATTGAACGAGCACCATCGCTGCCGCTTCTAGGAGCTGAGGATCTTGAACTCGTCCAGCTCGACAGGAGTGGAGCAGACTACTTAAATCGGGCTCTGGGCTGGCGCGGGTTCTCTTCGGCTGCGGGTCTTTTTGTGAACGATGCCATCAACCATCACTACGAACCAAGCCGTGTCTCGGTGCTGAACATCAACGAGCGGATTGCCGAACTGCCATTCGCCTTTGCTGAGGCTGCAAAGGTCCCAGTTCCAGCTCGGGTGTTGGATGTGGGGAGTAGCGAGAGTACGTTCTGCTTGAGTCTTGCAACATTGGGATACAGCGTCACTGCAGTTGACCCACGCGGGTACGCGTTTCCTCATTCGAATCTAGTTGTGCAGGAAATCGAGATATCAGATTTTGTACTTGAAGAGCCGTTCGACCTCATCGTTGCGCTGTCGACCATTGAACATATCGGGATTGGCCATTACCTATCACAGGAGGTCGATGACGCAGATTTCAAGGCGATGGAGTCACTACGTCGGCTGTCTCGCCCGGGTACACGACTCATTCTGACCACCCCCTTCGGCGAAGCAAGTCGGGATGAAGTTCAAAGGATCTACGACACTGAGCGACTCGCGTCTCTGCTGTCTGGTTGGGAGATCGAGGTTGCAACAATCTTGCAGCGCGCATCCGAGACTGAGTGGAACATCATTGGAAACTCAATTGCAGAGACTCCAAAAGGAGAGTTTGCAGTAGCTATGATTTCCGCTGTGCTGGCAGGATGACGCGAATTAGGCAGGCTCAAGTAGTTGTTGACGTGGTCGGGCTTCAAACCCCGACTAGTGCGGATCGAGGTATAGGAAGATACATCCATGACTGCTTTGGAGCTCTTGAGAAGCAGTATCCAGAGCTTGTAACGATTTACTCGTACGACCCGAATCTGCCAATTCACAGAAACCTGAGATTCCTTCAGCAGACCGGAAAGCTTCGGCCAAATTCTCACCCCGAGGTCATAGGCGGCGGGCATGATCTTTACCATGTAGCGAGCTTCTGGGATAATTTGGAAGTATTTGGTGGCGTACCTGCTTGGGTTAAGCGCGATCGAACGGCCACGGTTGCAACGGTGTTCGACGTGATTCCTCTTATATTTCCCGAGCAGTATCACTCGGTGCGCCGCTCGCAGGAAGCTTTTCAAATCGGTTGTGAAAGTGCTCTGGCCTTCGATCGGATCGTTACAATCAGCGATACAAGCGCAAGCGACATTGTCCGGCTGCTTGGCATTCCAAGTTCACGTGTGATTCCAATCCACGGCGGAGCTTCAGGAGATTTTGCGCCTCGATCCTTGGGGTCAGTCGAGTTAGCGGATGAACTCTCGGGTTTTTTCCCTGAGTTCGCTGAAAAGGAATTCCTGCTCGCCCCTGTAGGGCTGGATTCCCGAAAGAACCTCTCGCGCTTAATCAAGGCCTACCTAGGACTCCCCCTGGAATTGCAACTAACCCACCCGCTAGTTCTTCAAGGTGTTGTCGATAACGAAGTTGTTCGCAAATACGATCAAACAAAGAAGACGTCTGGGGGGAAGCGAATCTTCTTCACCGGGTATGTCTCTGATGATGAACTGCAACTGCTCTATCAGTCTGCCCACTTTGTTGTATTCCCATCTACCTATGAGGGGCTTGGGTTGGCGGCACTGGAAGCACAGAGCTGCGGAACAGCAGTTATTTGCGGAGACAACTCGGCACTTCGCGAGGTTGTTGCCGACGAACGAGCTCGCTTTGATTCCCAAGATGTTGGAGCGATCAGGGCGTGCATTGCAAAGGTACTCGGAGATGAGGATCTTCGCAGGGAGCTCGCAGCTACTCCTGTTCATGAGAGGTATCATTGGGACGTAGCGGCCCAACGCCTTGCAGCGGTGTATGGAGAGTTGTTGCGTCGACCAGCGCTCGCTCGATCCCCGAGAGTTCAGAAGCGACTGGCGATCTCTTCGCCTGCTCCCCCTAACAATTCAGGGCCTTCAGTTTACTTGGGCTTATTGCTAGACGAACTGGTTGAGCACTGTGAGGTGACCCTCTTCACTCCACAAGACACAGAGTCCCTTGAAGTCCACAGTTCTGTTCGTGTTGAATCTCTCTCGAACCTTCCGGTGATTGAGTCTCTAGATGGTGAGTTTGATGAGATTCTATATTTTCTTGGAAATAGCGAGAACCACATTCATCAGGCAATCTCTCACCAACGTCGCCCGGGGTGTGTGCTTCTCCATGACGCAAGGCTCTTTGGGCTTTACAGAACTATGGCGGTTGAGCGCCCCCAATCTCTGCCCGAAAAGGCAGGACTTGCGCAGTCCCTGTTGGCGATGTACCCAAACCGATACGAGCGGTCGCTTGCTTCATTAGATCAGGTGACCAACGAGGAAGTCGAGAGGCTCGGAATCCTGATGGCAGCGACCATTTCGCTGTCAGCGAAGCGACTCTTCGTTCATTCCGTCGCTGCGGCAGACATGATAGAAGCCGATTGCGGGCGGCGGCCCGAGATCCTTTTTGAGCTCCCATTCCCCTCACTTCCGCGTTCCAAGCACACAAGTCCAGAGCTCGTAGTGTCATTTGGATTGCTGAGTCCTGTGAAGGGAACGGGACTGGTCATAGAGGCTATGCAGCACGTTGATAGTTCCGTTTGTTTAGCTCTTGTCGGGCCCGTAGACGAAGCCTATCGATCTGAGTTGCAGTCACGGATTTCATTCCTCGGGTTGGAAGATCGAGTGGTTATGACTGGAGCAGTGAGTCGGTCCGAGTATCTGTCCTGGATTGACCGAGCTTCCCTTGCTATTCAATTGCGAATGTCGAGCAACGGCGAATCGAGTTTGACGATTGCCGAGACCGTTTCAGCGGGAATCCCTACTGTTGTCTCCGATATCGGAACCTTGTCTAGCTTTCCTGATGATGTAGTAGTCAAGATTGCCCCCGGATCGTCAGCGGAACAGATAGCTGCAACTGTTCAATCGCTGATGTCGGATCCCGCTCAACGCATTCGGCGTGCTGCTGCCGGGATAGCACTAGCTGAGTCCTCAAATTTCCGGACTGCTGCAGCGAAGCTAGCGAAGACCCTCCTTGATCCTTGAGTTGCGCAAACAGTTGTCACGGAGTTGGATGAGAACTCTCACTGCTGTTGCTGTAGCCAATCTTGTTTCCAAGTGTCTTCACTCGTCGACCGAGGCCCTTGGGAAGACGGTGATTCGTGGCCCGCTCGATAACGCGACTGATCCGATTGTGAGTTGCGAGAGCCTGTTCTACCTGAGCCAAACGGACCTCAATCTCGCGGTTACGCACCTTGAGGGTGGCGGATTCGGCTTGAGCGCCAATGAGAGCATCACGGGTGGTGAGCAAGTCCTTGCGGAGTTGCTGAACCGAACTCTGAAGTTGTTCAATTTGTCTCTCGTCATCTGCAGAGGTCACCCCTACAAGCTAGTAGAGCGTGCTGCAGTTCTCGGGCGCACAGATCCCAGCAGTACGACTTAGCCCGGTACGATACGGAGATGAGTCTGAGCTTTGTGATTATTGGGGGAGGACCGGCCGGCGTGAGTGCAGCAACGACTGCGGCTCGCCTTGGTGCCGATGTCACCTTGATTGAGCGAGACATTCTCGGCGGCGCTGCAAACCTGTGGGACTGCATTCCATCAAAGGCAATGATCGTCACGGGTGGCGAATTGAATCAGATTCGCTCATCGGCGGGCATGGGCCTTGAGTCTATGGACCCCCATGTAGATCTTGATGCCCTGCGCTCTCGTATCGCGGTCATCACCGCCCAACTTGAGGGCTCAAATCGGCAGTTACTTGAGAGTCAGAGCGTCAACTTAATCAGTGGAATAGGACGACTTGTCGATGACCATACGGTCGTAGCAACCACAGCTAGCGGTGAGCAGACCTTCTCTGCCGATGCGATTTTGGTTTCGACTGGCAGCCGCCCGCGGATTCCGGATTGGTGCACACCCGATGGGGACCGGGTCCTCACGACTCGCGACGCTTACCCGCCGCAGTCAATGCCCGAGCACCTGATTGTGGTGGGTTCGGGAGTGACTGGCGTGGAGTTCGTCCACATGTTTTCGAGCTTTGGCTCGAAGGTCACACTGATTGTTTCTCGACAGCAGGTGCTGCCGAGTAAGGACCCCGAGGTTGCAGCGGTCCTTGAGGCTGATTTTCTTCGGCGAGGGGTGCGACTCTTCAAAGGTGCTAGAGCGGTTGGCCTTGAGCGCACAGACTCCGGTGGTGTTTTGCTTCGCTGCGATGACGGTCGCGTTGCCGAGGGCAGTCACATGTTGCTTGCGATTGGGTCGCAGCCAAACTCAGAGGGGCTTGGACTCGCCGAAGCAGGCGTTCAGATGGATGGCCCCTGGGCCAAGAGCCTTGATCATCATCTGCGATCGAATATCGCCCATATCTACGTCGCGGGTGACTTGTCCGGCAAGCTGCCTCTGGCCTCGGTGGCCTCGATGCAAGGAAGAAAGATTGCAGAGCATGTCATGGGGATGCACAAGGTCGATCACCGGCACCTTGATTATGAGAAGGCAGCCTCGGCCATTTTCACTGAACCAGAGATCGCAGACGTTGGCCTTGCCGAGGCCGATGCGTTCGCAGAGGGCCGCAAGGTGCGAGTTACCAAAGTTCCCTTTGGGTCTCAGGCCAAGGCGCTGATCAACAATGACTCTCGCGGTTTTGTCAAGATCATCTCTGACCCTGCAACGGGAGTGGTGCTTGGTGGATCCATAGTCGGTCGGCACGCGGCTGAACTGATCTCGGTTCTAGCTGTAGCTGTCACGAATAGCCTGACGGTGAGCGATATTGCCGAGAGCTTGTTCGTTCACCCGGCGCTATCCGAAGCGCTCGCAGAGGCCGCCGAATAGTCAACCATCAGGCGCCCCGAGCGATAGTTGCAAACAGCAGTGGAGTGGAACTCAACCCCAGTAACTGCAGTCCAGGTGTCTCCGAGCGACGTGATCTACCCTCGGGCAGTTGTGCAGCAGTTGCAGTCCGAATCTCAGTTTTCGCGATGTGCTAGTTTGCGTTCCTCATAAGGTCACAGAAAAGGCTGTCGTTTGTCCACCCCCGCACAGGTCTGGTCCTACCGGACCCTGATCGTTAACCTTGCTCAGCGCGAACTCAAGTCTCGTTATAAGCGCAGCTTGTTGGGGTGGATGTGGTCGCTGATCAATCCAGCTGTGACGCTAGGTGTCTACACTGTTGTCTTCGGGATCTTCTTTGGGGCAGAGGCTCCGGTTGCAGGGAATGGTGAGTCTCAGGTTTTCGCGCTGTGGCTCTTCTGCGGCCTAGTCATGTGGAATCTTTTTTCGGGTGTGATCAACACGGCAATATCTTCCTTCTCTGGTGCCGGTGGGCTACTTACTCGAACCTACTTCCCGCCAGAGTGCCCGATGATTGCCGGTCTGATCACCGTTGTCATCCAAGCCCTGCTTGAGGGAGGCATCCTGATCTTCTTCATGATTGTCATCGGGAACCTGTCCTTCACCATGTTGCTGATTCTGCCGTTGTTCGCATTGATGGCATGTTTCGCTTTTGGCGTTGGTTTGGTGCTTGGTCTGATGAACATCCGCTATCGAGACGTGTTCTATTTGACGGGTATCGCCATGCAGGTTCTTTTCTATGCCACCCCGATTGTGTATCAAATGAGCATCCTCGAGCCAACGGCGCAAGCGATTCTGCGCTTCAACCCCCTTACCTCATATGTTGGGGCAATACGTCAGGTTGCATATTTCTTAACCTTTCCCACTCTGGGTAGTTGGTTCGTCATGATTACCTCGGCCGCAGTTAGCTTGGTTGGAGGTTGGATGATATTTAGCCGATGGGCCCCAACTGTGATTGAGGAGTTGTGAGATGAGCGCAATCGTTGTTGATGGTGTCTCCAAGAAGTTTCGTTTACACACTGATCGTGCTCATTCGCTCAAGGAACTCGTCACCCGTCGTGATCGCAACGCAGGAGTAGATCAGTTCTATGCACTTGATGATGTCTCATTAGAGATTCCTGAAGGCTCGATGTATGCCCTTGTTGGCCACAACGGCTCAGGGAAATCCACGTTGCTTCGTTGCATTGCTGGCATCTATCGACCGACAACTGGGTCTGTCAAGGTGCAGGGCAGAATCTCGACATTGTTGGAGCTCGGAGCCGGGTTTCACCCTGATTTGACGGGTAGAGAGAACGTCTACATGAACGCAACAATTTTGGGGATGTCCAAGAAGCAGATCGATGGAGTTTTTGACGAGATCGTTGAATTTGCTGGCATCGGTGACTTTATTGATTCCCCGGTCAAGATTTACTCCAGCGGCATGTACGTTCGCCTCGGTTTTTCGGTAGCGATTCATGTGGACCCCGAGATACTGATTATCGATGAGGTTATCGCTGTCGGCGACCAAGAGTTCCAGCGGCGCTGCTTTGAGCACCTATTTGAACTTCGCCGACGAGGCGTGACAATAGTGGTGGTCACCCATGGGATGGACACCGTGCAAACAATGTGTGATCGGGCTGCATGGCTTGAGCACGGCGTGCTACTAGACGAGGGTCCAGCTCCTGCTGTGGCTAGCAAGTACCTCCGGCAGGTGAATGAGCACGAACAGGAGCATCGGGCACTGGTATCAGAACGCGCCGTTGCTGCTTCTGAGGCGGCAGATGCTGCAGCGTTGCTAGCGATAGAAGAGGTCAAGGTTATTGAGTCGATCCCCAGCGAGCTTGAGCCCGCTCAGCCAGAAGTGGTGCTTCCGCCGAAACCTGCTGAGCCGGTGGTCCTGACTGGACTTAGGTTCACCTCGGCGGCAGGAAAGCCCATCAGTTCTGCCGTGGTGGGGGAGCCGTTACGCATAGAGATTGACTACTTAGCCTCGAGTGCGGTCGAGAATCCCGTGTTTGGTATTGCAGTGCATTCGGTTTCTGGTTGGCACGTGACCGGCGTGAATACGAAGATCTCGCATTTCCCCGTTGGGGTGATCCACGGAGCGGGAACAGTGGTGGCGACTATGAACCCATTGAGGCTCAATGCAGGCGAGTATCTCATTTCGATTGGCATAACCGATCCGCAGATCCAGCACTTCTATGTAGACGAGTTTCAGGGGTGGGAGCTGTTCGTGAGAGAAAGCGGCGAATTGACGGCCCACGGGATAGTCGATCTGCCGCTGACTTGGAGCCTGGAGCTTGACTCTTCTACGCCCGACTGAAGGACCGAAACTGGTTTGTGCAGCACTCCTGACCATGTCGACCTAGTCGTGGGTAGTGCAAGTACACGCGATAACTGAGCTAGAGAAAACAGATCCCTTCAGCGTGATTGGTACCCAAGACGGACAGCGTTTGGGATGCAAACTGCTGTATGCCGGCTGAGCAGATGTAGATGTAGCTGCGGCAAGTCCGAGGCTCGCAGGGAGCCGAAACTTCGCAGTTTCAAGTCTACTCAGAGCCGTTAAGAGTTGCTAAGTGCTTCATGATCAGCCGCGCCTTCACCGGCTACAATAGGGGGGTGTCTGGCCTAGAAGACTTCAACCAAGCAGAGCGACCGAGTGTTTCGGTGGTTATCCCTGTCTACAATTCCGGACAAGCTCTTTCCGAACTCATTCAGCGACTCATGCCGGTTCTAGCAGCGGTCACATTTGAGTCCGAAGTGATCTTGGTAAATGATGGAAGTCGCGACAACAGTTGGGCCGAAGTTGAGTCTCTGGTTAGGACTGTGCCGGGGGTTCGCGGCATTGATTTAACTCGTAACTTTGGTCAACATAACGCGCTTCTCGCAGGAATTCGAACGGCAAGATACGACCTCGTTGTCACAATGGACGACGACCTTCAGCACCCTCCGGAGGAGATTCCCAAATTGCTAGCAGCGATGACCGAGGGTGTCGACCTGGTTTATGGTGTCGCAGCGGAGGAGGAGCACGGCTTTTGGCGCAATGCTTCCTCGCGTTTGGCAAAGGCCGCTATGGCTTCATCAATGGGAGCGAGTACGGCAAAAATTGTTAGCGCCTTTCGACTCTTTCGCACCGATCTCCGGGACTCTTTCGAAACTACTGCTGATCCCTTTGTCTCAATTGACGTGCTCCTATCTTGGGTGACTGGTCGCGTTGCATCTGCAGCTGTGCACATGGAACCTCGGCGCTACGGTGAGTCCAACTACACGTTCCGACGACTTGTCCGCCACGCCGTAAATATGGCCACTGGGTACAGCACGATTCCACTCAGACTTGTCAGTTGGGTAGGTCTCGGGTTTGCGCTATTTGGCGTTGTTGTCTTTCTTTATGTCATAGCGGTCTTTGTGATCGAGGGAGGTAGCGTTCCTGGATT
>CAMDAT010000020.1 GCA_945888825.1 Bifidobacterium breve
AGAGACTGCTCAACAAGGCCGCGATTGGGCCGCCGGGCTTGGCGTAAAGGAGGTCATTGGGTCATTCACCACGAATCACAAGTGTTGCGAATCGAGAGTCACCAATATCCACAAGATTTCCGACATCGTTCGCGGCACGCTCATTCCCCCTGGAGCAACCTTCTCGGTAAACGACACCGTGGGTCGACGGACTGTAGAGAAGGGTTTCGTGGAGGGCGGGGTTATCCAAGACGGGGAATTCGCTACCGACATCGGTGGTGGCGTAAGCCAATTCGGCACTACCACATTCAATGCAGCGTTCTTTGGTGGGCTGGACATTCCCGCCTATAAAGCGCACTCGAAGTACATCAGCAGGTATCCCTTTGGCCGTGAGGCCACATTGGCCTACCCCAGTGTCGACCTCAAGATACGAAACGAAACTCCGTATGGCGTGGTGGTTTGGCCCACGTATACCAACACCTCAGTCACGGTCAGCATGTGGTCTACACCCTTTGCCAAGGGTGAACAGACGGCACAGAATCCAACTTCTGGCTGTGGCAGGGTCACGACCGAGCGAACCCGAACCTTTGTGGATGGCCATACAGAGAAAGACAAATTCAACGCAAACTACGACTGCGACTGAGAACCGCACGAATTCCTCAGCGCTCAGAGCACTCCTCGCGAAGCAGCACAGCCGAAGCATCCCTAGTATGTGTAGAAACATCGAGGATCGCTGAGGCAGTGGAATGAGCACAGAACGAACTTCATCTAGTCAGGCCATGTCGGTGACCTTTGAGGACCGCATGAGTGATGCGGATGCCTTGATGTGGAACATCGAGAAGGATCCCATGCTCCGCTCGACCGTCACCACGCTGATGGTGCTCGACGGCCAGGTGCGCTCAGACCAACTTCATCACACCTTTGATCGGGCCAGTCGAATCGTCCCTCGCTTGCGGCAGCGAGTTCGCGGCAACCC
This sequence comes from Bifidobacterium breve, assembly GCA_945888825.1. Lineage (GTDB taxonomy): Bacteria > Actinomycetota > Acidimicrobiia > Acidimicrobiales > Microtrichaceae > IMCC26207. The sequence continues at coordinate 956 of CAMDAT010000020.1, forward strand.
CCTTTCGCTTGCTCCCCCCCGTTGGGAGATCGACCCCAACTTCGACCTTCGCTACCACCTTCGCTCTGCCCGCGTGCCCGGCTCAGGCTCGATGGCAGACCTTCTCGCAATGGCTGGCCCCATTGCCATGCAGGGGTTTGACCGGGCAAGGCCGCTCTGGGAGGCGACCATCGTCGAGGGTCTGTCGAGCAACCAATCTGCGATTATTTTGAAGTTTCATCACTCGATCACCGACGGGGTTGGCGGTGTCGAACTCATGCTGGAGATTTTCGAGCTTGAGCCAGATGCTGCAGAGCGCATGATGCCTCATGCCCCCGACGTTCACGTACTCAATCAGGCCCAGCGTTTCATGAACGCTTTCCAACATGAGTCCCGCAGGCAGTTCAGTTTTGCTCGACAGGTCACTTCGGCCGGCGCTGGATCAGTGCGTGATGCACTCACAGATCCCGGTGGGTCGGTGACGGCATCGAGTGAGCTACTTGCCTCTGCTACCAGAATTCTTCGGCCAGAGAGCACACCACTTTCGGCGATCATGACCCGGCGAACGCTCTCGAATAGCCTCGATGTGCTCTCTATGCCACTTGACCTTGCCAAGAAGGTTGGCAATCACATTGGTGGCACGATCAACGACACGTTCCTCTCTGGGATCGCTCGGGGCATGTCGCTATATCACCAGCATCACGGGGCTGAGCAAGGGTCGCTCCGCATGGGCATGCCCATTAATATTCGTGGAGCAGCATCGATGAAGACATCTGGCAACTCCTTTGTACCAGCGCGATTCGAGATTCAGATTGATTTCGAGGACCTAACCGAACTCATGACCCACATTCGCGAGCGGGCTATTGCCGCTCGCGATGAACCGGCTAACCAACTCGTTGAACCGCTGTCTGGAATCCTCAATAAGCTGCCCACCACGGTTGTCACTCAAGTATTCGGCAGCATGATGAAGGGGTTGGACTTCCAAGCCTCGAACGTGCCTGGATCACCCGTGCCGCTGTATTTGCAGGGAGTGCCAGTGCAGTCGGTGTACCCATTTGGGCCCCTCGCAGGGGCCGCAGTAAACATCACGCTCCTGAGTTATCAGAATGAGCTCAATATTGGCGTGAACCTTGACCCCGCCGCTGTACCCGATGGTGACGTGTTCATGGAATGCCTGCGAACCGCCTACAACGAACTTCTGGATTTGGCTTGAGTTCTGCAGCTATCAGAGTCCCGGATAGATCCGTAGATGTGCTTATTGTTGGCGCAGGCCCAGCAGGTTCAGCTGCTGCAATTACCCTTGCGCGGGCTGGCATTCACGTGCTCGTCATAGATAAGGCCGAGTTTCCACGAGACAAGATTTGCGGAGATGGGTTGACCACGGGTGCGCTGCGAGTACTCGAGGAGTTGGGACTCCTTCCCGAGAGCATCGAGTCGTGGCAAGAAGCCGAAGACTGCTGGGTGCGCTCCCCGACCGGAACAACCCGCTTGTTTGAACTACCGCGGACGGGTGGCAGCTTCGCTGCAATCGCTACGCGAAAGGACCTTGACGAGGCTCTGCTGAACCTTGCACGCAAAGAGGGTGCCGAGGTCCTCGATGGTCACGGCTTAGTAGGTGCGCAAGAGGACTCAGAGGGCATCACAGTCGAGGTAGAAGGGATTGGTCTCGTCCGGGCTGCTTGGGTGATCGGGGCTGACGGGATGTGGTCACCTTTGCGCAAACACCTCGGTGTGGCCGTGCAAGGTTATTTGGGCGAGTGGCACGCATTCCGCCAGTACGTCTCGGGCGTTGGGCCCGTTGCGGCTAAAGACTTGTTCATCTCCTTTGAGGCTGACTTGTTGCCGGGGTATTTCTGGTCGTTTCCTCTGCCTGGCGGTCGGGCCAATATTGGTTTTGGCATTCAGCGTGACGGTGAGCGCAAAACCAAAGAGATGAAGGCCCTGTGGTTGGATCTACTCGAGCGGCCCCATATTCGGGCCGTTCTCGGAGAAGATTTTGTAGCTGATGAGCCTCACCGGGCATGGCCGATCCCCGCACGCGTAGACAAGATACTTCCCGCCACAGGGCGTGCACTCTTTGTAGGCGACGCTGTGGCAGCCTGCGATGTCATGACCGGAGAAGGGATTGCGCAGGCCCTCCTGACCGGAATCCGAGCAGCAGAGGCAGTGCGCGACCACGGTCGGTCAGGCGAGGCAGGACGGGCATACGCTGTGGCTCTCAAAAAGGAACTGGTTGCCGATCATCGCATGTCGAAACTGCTTGTTCGGGGTTTGAGCTCAGTGGGTGGCGCAGACCGGGCTGTACGAATAGCTGGCGCAACACCTTGGACCCGAAGAAACTTTGGAAGATGGCTGTTTGAGGATTACCCCCGGGCGCTCATCGCTACGCCGCGCCGATGGGGCAAAGGTGTGATCAGCCAGCCAGGGGCCTACGCATCGCGCTAGAGCCATCTCAAGGCCCTAGATTGTTTTCATGCAAACGCGCCTGACTGAATTACTGAATGTTGACCATCCCATCATGCTGGCTGGGATGGGCGGAGTCTCATATAACGAACTCGTTGCGGCCGTGTCCGAGGCTGGAGGGTTTGGGTGCCTTGGCGCATCGGTTATGGGCAACGACGAGATGGTGAGCGAGATTGCAGCCACTGCAGCACTTACCAAGAAGCCATTTGGCGTGGACTTGCTGACTGCTGCACCACAAGACATGGCTGCGAAAGTCACCGCGATAGCAGATGGTGGCGCAACGGTGTTTGTTGCAGGGCTGGGAGTGCCACGTGAGGTGATCGACCTGTGCCATGAGCGCGGCCTACTCGTGGTGAATATGTGCGGCAAGGTCTCACATGCGATTGCGGCAGTAGACGCTGGCTGCGACATTGTGGTTGCCCAGGGAACCGAGGCGGGTGGTCACACCGGCCAGGTAGCAACGTTGGCCCTTGTTCCACAGGTGGTTGACGCCGTCGGCGCTCAAGTACCCGTTGTAGCTGCTGGCGGAATCGTTGACGGACGCGGCTTGGCAGCGGCTCTCGGTTTGGGAGCAGACGGAATCTGGGTCGGTACTCGCTTTATTGCCAGCCCCGAAGCACGAGCCGTCCCTGGCTATAAGGAAGCAATTCTAGGAGGTGCCGATGACGGCACCATGATTACCCGGGCCTACACCGGCAAGACCTGTCGAGTGTTGCGCACCAGTTACGCCCGAGACTTTGAGGCCTCTGGAGCAGTTGCCCAACCCTTCCCCGGCCAGGTCATCAAATCCATGCAAGATGGCGCCAATCACCTTGGTGGCGACGAACACACTCTTGGGGTTGACCCCAGCATCGAGTTCATGCCTGCGGGTCAAGGAATCGGAGCGATTCAGACTCTGGTTCCCGCTGGTCAGATGGTTCAGCAATTCATGGCCGAGGCCGAACAGGTACTTGAGCGCCTAGCTGCTTTTCGCTAGGAGCACATCTCTTTGACCTTGGCAATCACGTCTTTCTGGCCATCAAGGGTTCTAGCTACAGGACTCACGTTCAGGATGGTCACGCCTGCCTCGGCAAACTGAGCAACGCGTTCACGCACGTATCCCTCTTCTCCACAGAGCGAGGTCTCTTCTAGGAAACTCGCCGGCACTGCTGCTGCGGCTTCCTGCTTTTTTCCTGCCAAGTACAGGTCTTGAATCTCTTGAGCTTCGGCCTCGTAGCCGTAGCGAGTAAAGAGCGTGTTGTAGAAGTTCTTGCCTCGAGCACCCATGCCACCCACATAGAGCGCAACCATGGACCGGGAGAACTCACGGAACCCGCCAACCTCGGACTCTGGGCCAATGGCCAGCATTCCTCCGGCGATCACGTCCATCTCACCAAGGGCCGGATCTCGCTTCGCAGCGCCAATCGCAAGGTCCTCGCCCCAGACCGAAGCAGCGCGCTCAGGGTGAAACAGGATTGGCAGCCAACCATTGGCCAACTCGGCAGTGAGTTGCACATTCTTCGGACCAAGAGAAGCAACGTGAATGGGGATATCAGACCGTCGTGGGTGCGTAATGATCTTGAGCGGCTTGCCTAGACCAGTTCCCTTGTCTGCAGGGAGCGGCAGTTGGTAGTACTTGCCGTCATGCTCCACAGGAGCTTCGCGCTTCCAGACATCACGACAGATCTGAATGATCTCTCGGGTGCGTCCGATCGGAGCGTCGTAGGAAACTCCGTGGAACCCTTCGATCACCTGCGGGCCCGAGGCACCGAGACCAAGAATGGCACGTCCTTCGGAAAGGTCATCAATACCTGCCGCTGTCATTGCCAAGAGCGTTGGGGTACGCGTGTAGATGGGCAGAATGCCAGAAGCAATCTGAATAGTTGAGGTCTTCGCAGCTAGGTAACCCATCAGGCTGACAGCGTCGTAGCCGTAGGCCTCCGCCACATAGGCAATGTCCATGCCTACGGACTCGAGTGCTTGTACCTGTTCCACGGACTCGGCAAACCCGCCGGCGTACCCAATTTGCATGCTGAGCTTCATGAATTTTCCCCTTGGGTCGTTTCGGTTTGGTCGGTAGTGCCTGTCCAGTCTTTGGCAAGAACAAGATCGGATCGATTGATTGAGCCAAGGTCTGCGCCGTTGTCGAAATAGACGCGGTAGCGAATCCACCGAAACCCGTTCACTAGCGAGACTTTGCCGCGTGTGCCAGCAGGAACTCCAAGAAGATCCACTGCTGCAACCACCTTGTCCTTGACCTGCAACTGATCACCGACTCGTTTCTTTGCCATTGAGGGTTACCGTACCAATCTCAGGGCTAGGCCGCAGCATTCAGATTCCCATTACGGGGTCCGGACAACTCGGAATCGAGCAGCAGCGGCTGAGCTCAGGTGGCGCTACTCCCGGCTGAACGCTGACTCTCAGACCAGGATTTTCCGACCTCTACGTCAACATCATGCGGAAGACCGAGCACCCGCTCAGAAATAATATTTCGCTGAACATCTCCAGTACCACCGCCGATCGTGAGCGCTGGAGCGAACAAGTAGCCGTAGTGCCAGATGCCCACTTCTGTGCCGAGCGGGCCAGCATCAGTCAGCATTCCGCCAGCGCCCGCCAAATCCTTGGCTATGCCCATGATCTGTTGACCATGTTCGTCTGCGAGCACTTTGCGCACTGATGCCTCGGGGCCTGGCTCCCGACCAGCAATTGCCGCAGTCACAGTCCGAAGTCGAATCAGCCGCAGAATCTCGGACTGCATGTACATGTCCACGAGTCGTTGACGCATCAGCGGGTCGACTACTCCCCCACTTGATCGCACCAGAGCCAACAGGTCCCCAGCGTCTGGACCCATTCCCCATAATGCTCCTGCAGCAGAAAGAGAGACACGCTCGTTCGAAAGCGTCACCTTCGCAAGGCGCCATCCATCATTCACTTCACCCACCAGATTCGCTGCGGGAATCCGAAGGTCTGTCATGAACACCTCGTTGAACGTGTGACCGCCTGTCATCTCGGGGATTGGGCGGATGTCGATACCCGGGGAATCCATCTTGCAGATGAAGTACGAGATTCCCCGCTGCTTTGATTCCTCCGGGTCGGTGCGAGCTATCAAGATTCCGTACTTGGCTTGATGGCCAAGTGAGGTCCAGATCTTTTGGCCGTTCACCACCCACTCGTCACCATCCTTGACTGCCCGAGTCGCAAGGGATGCAAGATCTGACCCAGACCCGGGTTCGGAGAACAACTGACACCAGATCTCTTCGCCGCTGAGTAGTCCAAGCAGATATTTGTGTTGCTGTGCCTCGGTGCCAGCGGACAGCAGGGTTGGTCCTGCCCAACCTATGCCGATTGGATTATTCGGCCGGCGCACTCCAGCGGCTCGTAGCTCATCGTCGATAACCAGCTGATGAATTGGATCCGCTGCGAGTCCAAAGGGCTTGGGCCAATGAGGTGCAACATAACCTGCCTCGGCTAGTTGCCGACTCGTTGGGCTTGGATGTTCGTTGAGCCAAGACCGGATCTCTACTCGACGAGGGTCAGTCTCTGGAGGTAGTTCGAAGTCCACAGCAGCAGAGTAGGCGGCCGGGCGACTCGAAGTCTGATGCTGCTCTACACTCCGCTGCGTTAGGGGCCTACTACGTGGTTGCATTGCAGCGACTACAAGGTTTGCGCAGTGGCGAGTCAAGTACGCAACAAGCTGAAGGGGGCAACATGCCCGGTTGGAATTTTGCTGAACTTTGGGAACAAGTAGCCGATCGCTTTCCCGAGTCAGATGCACAGGTCCAAGGGAAGCGAAGGACCTCTTGGAAGGAGTTCGACGCGAGAGCAGACGGCCTTGCCAGGTATCTGCTCGACCAAGGCGCCGTTCACCAAGACAAGATTGCGCTATATCTGTACAACGCTCCTGAATACATGGAAGGCGCATTCGGCGCATTCAAGGCCGGCCTCGTTCCCGTCAACACCAACTATCGCTATCTAGATGACGAGCTTGCCTACCTGTGGCAGAACGCTGACGCCGTGGCCGTGATCTTTCATGGGTGTTTCACCGAGCGCGTTGCAGCTGTTCGCGAGCGAGTTCCCCAGGTACGCGACTGGCTCTGGGTAGATGACGGCAGCGGCGAAATGCCCGAATGGGCAACCGCCTATGAGTCAGTGGTGACAGTGCCCACCGAGCGCGTGGTGCCGGCCTGGGGTAGATCTGGCGATGACATCTTGATGATCTACACGGGGGGCACGACTGGCATGCCGAAGGGTGTGATGTGGAGGCAAGACGACCTCATTCGAGCCGTCATCTCGGTCAGCAACCCGCTGTTCAACGAGGACCCCGAAACAATCGGTTTTACTGCAGCGATTGACTCCCTAGAGGCTCCCGGTATGCCCGGCATGCCCGCATGCCCACTGATGCACGGCACTGGTTGGTTCACTGCGAACTTGTACCTCACCGCCGGCGGATCCTTGGTGCTCCTTGAGGACCGTCACCTAGACATCGAAGAACTCCTCGACACCATTCAGCGCGAGAAGGTCGGCGCCCTGACCATTGTTGGAGATGCATTCGCCAAACCGATTCTGCGAGTGCTGGATGCTCAGCCAGATCGCTGGGATCTCTCGAGCCTGTTCCTGATCACCTCCTCTGGCGTGATGTGGTCCGAGGGTTCCAAGCATGGCCTACTCAAGCACAACCCCAACATGTTCCTGATTGATTCGTTTTCAAGCTCAGAGGCGATCGGCCTCGGGCAGTCCGTGTCATCTTCCGGCGCGGAAGAAAAGACTGCTCACTTTTCGCTCGGAAATGGAGCGCAGGTCATCAGTGATGACGGCCACGCCGTTCAGGCGGGATCAGGTGAACGCGGTCGTGTTGCTGTGCCTGGCAATCAGCCATTGGGGTACTACAAAGACCCCGAAAAATCAGCAGCCACCTTTATCGAGTTCGAGGGCGTTCGCTATTCCATGCCCGGCGACTACGCAACGATCGAGGCTGACGGAACCATCACGCTGCTGGGCCGGGGGTCTGTCTGCATCAATACGGGAGGAGAGAAAGTCTTTCCGGAAGAAGTCGAGGAGGCACTCAAGACTCAGGGGCAGGTGCACGACGCAGTCGTAGTGGGAGTTCCCGATGAGAAGTTCGGTGAGGCCATCACTGCCGTTGTAGAGATCGCACCAGGCGCCAGTGTTGAGCCCGCCGAGCTGATTGAGCATGTCAAAACGGTGCTCGCCGCATACAAGGCTCCAAAGACTGTTCTGTTTGTAGACAGCATCGGTCGCGCACCAAATGGCAAGGTGGACTACAAGCGCCACAAGCAATACGCACTTGATCAACTCGGGATAGTCCCCGAATAGGGCAGGAGTTCCGCTCCCGACTAGCAGTGCTGCGGATTCCTTTGGAAATGCCGAGCCATAGGTTGCTTTCGATTTCTCCAGCGGCAGTGCTGTCGGTACCGTATGGAGATTCTTTGGAGCACAGCCGTGCCCGATGCAGCAGCAGTGCCTCTACGAGCACTCAAGACGAAGACTGAATGAAGGCAACAGATGACTGATCTCGGATTTGACGGACAAGTAGCAATCATCACTGGAGCAGGTGGCGGACTTGGAAAATCACATGCTCTGGAATTGGCCCGACGCGGCGCACGCATCGTGGTCAACGACCTTGGCGGTTCGGTCAATGGGGTTGGCGACAACGCTTCTGCTGCACAACTAGTAGTTGATGAAATCATTGCCGCCGGCGGCGAGGCAGTTGCCAATCATGACTCGGTAGCAACTCCAGAGGGTGGTCAGGCCATTGTGCAGACAGCCGTGGATGCATTCGGAACTGTTGACATCGTGATCAACAATGCCGGCATCCTCAAGGACAAGACCTTTCACAATCTCACCCCTGATTTGCTTGAGCCTGTGATCGCAGTTCATCTTCTCGGCGCGTTTTACGTCACGCAGCCTGCTTGGCTCATCATGCGAGAAAAAGGTTATGGCCGCGTGGTCAACACCAGTTCCAACTCGGGCCTGCTCGGCAACTTTGGCCAGTCCAACTATGGCGCCGCAAAGCTCGGCATCGTTGGGTTCACTCGCGTGCTTGCCAACGAAGGCAAGTCCAAAGGCATCAAGGTCAACGCCATTGCTCCGGTTGCTAAGACCCGCATGACCGAAGACTTGCTCGGCCCGCTCGGCGACAAGCTCGAGCCCGCAGAAGTAACACCAACCGTTGTCTACTTGGCACACGAGGAATGCCCCGTGTCCGGCGAGGTCTACTCCGTGGCCGGAGGCGTTGTCGCTCGCTACTTCATCGGTCTGACCCCAGGTTGGTACGGCGAAGGTCACAGCGTTGAAGACGTTCGCGATCACTTTGACGAGATCCGCGATGAGACCGGCTACATCGTTCCCGAGGATCCCTCCGGCGAACTACAGAAGCTACTCAAGACACTCAGCAGCTAATCCCTATCTGGTAGTACCACCGAGGGCGACTCGGTGGCGCAGCCACTAGGGCTGCGAGGAGCTAGGTGGAACCTCGCCTGTTTCCTCCGCGGCAAGAGTCCTGTCTGGCGACTTAATCTGGTCAACTTGGCCGGCCACGTTGACCTGCACCATCTTGCCGGTGCGTAAATCAAGGACTTCCTTTTCAGATGAGTACTTGAGCTTCATCCGAAGGACCCGTAACTCGACGAGGTAGTACACCGGCAACGAGACTGCGAACGCGGCTGCTATCAAGATGGGGGTGCGGATCAATTGCACCTTGAGTGAGGCATCAGCGCCACCCATCAACGCAAAGATGAAGATGTAGGGCAGCGCATGCCAGATGTAGAGGGTGTAGCTCAGTCTGCCGAGCCACCGGAATTGTGGCAGTGACCAGAACCTGCTCAACCACCAATCGCTCAGGCGAACCAGACAAACCAGAATCAGCGCAAAAGCCAGCGCTCCCAAGGTGTGGCCAAATCGGAACCAATACATGGTCTCGAGCATCTGAGACCGTGTGAACTCCTCGGGCCCTGCAGGCAGATAATCAACATACGGGCCACCTAGTTTGCGCACCAGTCCGCTCGACAGGTTGAGCATGACGAACCACACCACCAGGCCAACTGTTCCGAGAAACAGAAATAACTTGCGCCAACGCAACAAGCGCTCCTCAGTGAGGTATGCGTTGAAGGTAGCCATACCAACGCCCAGCATGAGTGCGTCGGGCCGCTGCAGCAGAGCCATCCGCACGCCCGAGATCATGGTCACATCGTCTTGATAGAACCCCGTATACGCGTACCAACGGGCAATTCCAATACCGACAAAGAACACACCCATCAGCACGCCGAGTTGCTTGATCCAATGCTTCTTCACGCAGATCAGAACCGTGCCCGCAATGAGGGCATAGAACCACTCTTCGACCGAGAGCGTCCAGAGATGCCACATGACTCGATTGCCCTGAATGTCTGGCCGAATCACCGCCAGGCCGTTGGGGAAGAACAGGTGATACACGTACAGCAGCGCTGCTGCGGCGTCCTGGCCCACGTAACGAAGACTCAGTGCTTTGAACCCGATCAGCGTGCAGATAGTTGAAATGACGAGCCAGACGCCAACGAACAGCCACAGCGAGGGCAGGAGCCGGATCCCTCTGCGTGAATAGAACTTCTTCAGGCTGATTGTTCCAGTTGTGCGCGTTTCTTGCAGCAGCAAGGTCGTGATCAAGAAACCACTGAGTACAAAAAAGGTGTCGACGATGGTCACCCAGGACTCCACGTACTCAAAGAGCGCATGCCCGATGAGCACCATGCAGATGCCAATTCCACGTATGCCGTCGAACCCACCAACCAACCCCAGCTTGGGCGCCTTGGTTACAAATGCCGCTGGCTTGGTTGTGCTGTCGAGCTGCGCGCTACTCACCTCTGGGCTGCCCGTCTGAGTCAGGGCTGTTCTCCCCCGGGCTGTACTCGTCAGGGCTGTATTCCTCAGGGCCCTCAACTGCTTCGGCGCTAAAGGTTCCCTTCCCGACGGAACGCGCTGCTTCAACCGTCATCATCTTGCCGGTGTTCAGGTCGAGTACTTCTTTTTCTGAAGCAAAGCGCAGTTTTACGCGAAGCATGCGCTGTTCAACCCCGTAGTAGATCGGTAAAGAGGCCACAATCGCGATGACAGCAAGAACGGGGGCGCGCCATTTCTGACCCAAAAACGCGTCTGCTCCAAGGGCCTCGAGAATCACGAAATAAAAGAATGTGTGCCAGACATAGACCGTGTAAGACATCCGACCCAAGAACCTGAGGGGTTTCCATGACAGGGCACGGTTAGCCCACCATTCGCCACATCGAGCCATAGCCAGAAGTGCTGGCATGAAGGCCACCGCTGTGAGTGTGTGGCCGTACTGCACCCAGACTTGGCCGTTATAGAGCACCCCTTTAGGAACAGCCATGGGCACATAGGGGTACGGCAAACCGAACTTGCCAGTCAGGTCAAAGAGGAACTTGCTCGACATCAGCATGCTGACCGAACCGACTATGAGACCAACAATCCCAACCCTTGGTAGCCACTTATGCCAACTAGCGGGCAGAGGGTTGGGCAGCTTGGCGTTGAACACCGCCAAGCCAACACCCCACATCAAAGAGTCATAGCGAGACAGCCACAACAAGCTCAGGCCACGTGCAGGAATGCTCGAGTTGGTTGGCACTCCCCCATTCCAAGGCCCAGTGTGACCAGTCCAGCGTTGCCAACCTATCCACGCAGCCAAAATGCACAACCCCACTGCAAGTTGCGTCATCCAACGGCGCTTCAGACAGACCAGCACCGTGATTGCAATTACTAGGTAGAACTGCTCCTCAACTGCTAGCGACCAGAACTGATCGATTGAGCGGTGTGAGGCCGCCACGGGGTCCACATAAGCAAGGCCAACTGGAAACACCAAGTTATAGATGTAGGTGACAGCAGCGGCCGCGTCTTGCAGCACGAAAATCAGGCGTTCCCGGTCGAACAGCAGGCAGAACAGAATCCAAGCCAGAATGCAGAGATATGCAGAAGGCAATAATCGCACCACGCGTCGCGCATAGAACTTGCGCATGTTGATGCCCTCGTGATCGCGATACTCCTGCATCAGCAGGGTCACAATCAAGAAAGCGCTCATCACGAAGAACACATCGATGATTCCTGCAAAGGAAGGCGACAAGTCTGAATAGGCATGGTTCAGTAGAACCATCAGAATTCCGATGCCACGTACCCCATCAAATCCGCCGACGAAGCCCAGTCTCGGTGCCCGAGATACAAACCCCGATGGCGTTGCCCCTTGCATCGTCATCAGTTGAGATTACCTGAGTATTTCGATTTTCGATGACTGCTCAGCGAGTAGTTCGCTAGTTCTTGTCACCTCTGCGCTCACACAATCCGGACCATGGGGCCTAGCATTGCAAACATGACTGACCATGCTGCACTGCCACAAGCAGTTGATCCTTTGGACTTCTTGGCAACTGACTCGCTCCTGTCCGAAACCGAGGTCATGCTCCGCGACACTGTCAGGCAGTTTGTTCGCAACAGGATCCTGCCCGAGGTGGGCGAATGGTTTGACCAAGGCATCTTCCCCAAGGAAATGGCCAAAGAATTCGGCTCGCTGGGCCTGCTCGGGATGCACCTCGAGGGCTACGGCTGCGCTGGCACTTCCGCCACAGCCTACGGCTTGGCATGCACCGAACTTGAGGCGGGCGACTCAGGTGCCCGCAGCTTTGTCTCGGTTCAAGGCTCACTCGCGATGTTTCCGATTCACGCGTTTGGCTCAGAGGATCAGAAGCAGCAGTGGTTGCCTGGCATGGCCGCTGGTGAACTGATCGGCTGCTTCGGACTGACCGAGCCAGACTCTGGGTCCGATCCTTCTTCCATGCGCACAAATGCACGCAAAGACGCCTCTGGGGATTGGATTCTCAACGGAGCCAAGATGTGGATTACCAATGGCTCAATTGCCGACGTTGCTGTGGTCTGGGCAACCACCGACCCAGAAGGCCCTGACAAAGGAGCAGTTCGCGGCTTCTTAGTACCCACCGACGTTGCAGGATTTTCTGCCCCCCTGATTCACCGCAAGGTTTCGCTGCGCGCCTCGGTCACATCTGAACTGATACTCCAAGATGTTCGGCTACCTGCGGACGCAGTACTGCCAGAGGTGTCTGGCATGCGCGGCCCCTTCTCCTGTCTCAACGAAGCCCGTTTTGGAATCTCCTTTGGATCCGTCGGCGCTGCCCGGGCTTGTTACGAGGCCGCCTTGGATTACTCACTCAACCGAGTTCAGTTCAATCAGCCAATTGCTGGGTTCCAGCTGACCCAAAAAAAGCTCGTGGACATGATGGTCAAGGTGCAACACGCCATGTTGCTCGCCATTCACCTAGGGCGCATGAAAGATGCAGGAACGCTCGCAACACCACAGATCAGCTTTGGCAAGATGGACAATGTGCGAACGGCGTTAGAGGTTGCCCGAGAGGCACGAAGCATTCTCGGTGCCAACGGCATCACAACCGAGTACCCCGTGATTCGTCATATGAACAATCTGGAATCGGTCTACACCTATGAAGGTACGAACGAGATCCACACGCTGATTTTAGGAAACGCCATTACGGGGATCGCAGCGTTCAGCTAAAGCCCAACCGAGGCCGATAGCTCTGATGGCACCACCCGAGCGACAGTCTCTCCACTCATCCTGCTCACTCTCCTGCCCATTCCACCGTTGGCGTATCGGCAGTATCGGCAGTATCGGCAGTATCGGCAGTATCGGCCGCGGCCTCGACGGCTGCGCCCCTATGCAAGACCGTTGCACCAAACAGTGCGGCAAGCAGGGCGAGCAGCCCCACGGCCACCATCGTGGCCTGGAATGAATTCAGATAAGACTCCTTGGCAACCGAAAGCGTTTGCTCTGCGAGTCGGCTCACGGGGTCTTTGCCAGTTCGGACATAGATTCCAAGGGAGTCCAACGCAGTCCCAGTTCGACTCGGAGGAACTCCTGCCTCTCGAAGGCGAGTCACAACTCCACCGGTTGTTAGCTTGTCCACCATTACCGTGGACAATGCCAAGCCCATTGCGTAGGCAATTTGGCCAATCGTGGTCCGTGATGAGGTCACTGGACCGTAGAAGGAAGAAAACTTCCCGGAGGCAGCCTTGACGATGAGCCCGCCGTAAGGGATTGAGGCCATGGTTGCGCCAAATCCAAGTAGCAATAGTGCGGGCAGAAGGGTGAGGTAACCAGAGCCGGGACGGTGGAGCAGCGTGGCGAAGCCACCAAGGGCGCATAGAAACCCACCGACAAGAATCACGGTGCTGTTTCGCAGCCCGTTGGTGATGAGTCGTCCAGTCAGGAGTGCTGCGATGATTCCGACGAGTAAAAACGGAAGGGTTCCTGCGGAGACCTTCATTGGAGACAACCCACTCACGTATTGCCACAGGTTCGAAAATTGCAGAACGGTTGAGCTCTGGGTGAAGTTGTAGACGAAACCAGCAGCCATGGCCCCCAAGAACAGTGGGTTGCGAAGGACTGCAACCGGGAAGAATGGACTCTCCACTCGCTGCTCAGCGATCACAAAGCCGGTAAGCAGCGCAGCCCCCGCCAGGGTAGGCAACCAAAACTGTGGGTCACCCACTCCCTGAGACATGTGACTAATGCCCACGAGTACTCCCACGATGCCGAACCCCAAGAGGACTTGGCCGAGCAGATCTGTCGGGCCTCCCGTGAGGCGGGCAGTTGCTGGAAGAAGCAGTCTGGCTAGCAGCACGTACAGAGCGCATGCCACCGGCACAATGAGAAAAGCAGCGCGCCATTCGATAGATGCAAGCGCCCCGCCAAGAAGACTCAAGGTGACGAGCACTAGCGAGCCACTCGCCGAGTAGAGGCCGAGCGCTGCGGGGACTTTCTCCTTCGGCGTGATGATCCGCACATAGGCGAACGATGCAGCGAAGACGCCGCCCAGACCAAGGCCTGCAAGAGCTCGACCCGCCAAGTACAGCTCCGAGACAGGTGCCGCTGCGGCGAGCAGGTCGCCAACCACCGAAACCATCAACGAGGAAATCAAAAGCCGTCGCCACCCGATGCGGTCGCCGAGCAGGCCCATAGAAATGACAGTCGCTGCCAGGACGACCGTGGAGATGCTTGCGGCTAGGGCGATCGTGCCGCCCTCCATGCCAAGGCCGCGAGAAGCCTTCACAAGTGCTGTGCTCGCAATGATCGGATCTACTGCCTGAGTACCCCCGAGTGCACCGAGGAAGAAGATCGCCGCTTTCGGAGCGGCGAGCACCCCATCCTCACTCTCGGGCGGGTCGGGCCTTCCAGCACCGGCATCACTAACCGTGGCAGTCACGTAGCTTGTAACTGCAGCTCTGGGAATCCACCAGTTGGCGTCTCGATTTGCGTGGCTTCGGGGCCTGAGAAGTCCACCTTTTTCAGGTCGATGGCATGAGGGATGGGATTGTCATAGGTGCGCACTATGTAGCGGCGAGCTGTCAGGTTGGAGATCGTCGACCAGAGGGTGTGGTCGTCATTGACTGGGTCTGCATCTGAACGAATCATTCCCCAGGGGATATCGAAATTGTTGAGAACGTGCAGTGCAGATTTCTCGAGTTCCGACCCGCTCGCTACCGGACGGAGCGAAGCGGTGTAGGCAGCGGCGCGAACGAAGCGGGCCGGCGAACTGGAATCGCCCGGTAGGCCGAGCATTCCAGGGCCTTGGCCCATCATTGAGAGCTCTACCCCCTCGATCGTAATGGGCGTCGGATTCTCGACCGAAAGGTTGATGTAGTTGCGCAGATTAGTCAGGTGCCAGTCGAAGTAGGGCCAGTTGCACGCCACCCCAATTGGATTATCAAACACAACCATCTCGCCGCTGCGCCACTCAATAACAAGCGATTCTCCTGTTGGGTCGTGCACGATCACATGAGCTGGCGGGGCAAATCCGAAAGGCCCAAAAACATACGGCCAGACTGTGACGCCGCTCATGGCCTGCTTGACCTCATCGGTCGACACACAGGTGCCGAGCAGGTAGGCGAGCACTTCGACGATGGAAAGAAGCGAAGCAGGATCGGCACCTTCTGCCGGCGTGTACTCGCAGAATCCCGGCATGTACAGCAGTGCGGCGTACAGCCCTGCATCGTTCATGCCATCTGTAAGCGCCCCGGGGGTACCAAAAGCATCCATCCCAACCACGCCCTGGGTCGCAGTCCATGTCTTGCCCGCATCTGCGTTGACCCCCGTGCCAGTTCCCTTGTAGCCAACAGGTAGAACGGCGATCCTTGTTCCCATATCGGTGGGAAACTCCATGGTACGACCAACGACAACGCTTCCATCGGTGGCCGAGATCCGGAAATTAGTGCACATCGATCTGTCCCTCTAGATGACGGACGACGGCTAATCTGACGCCCTAGGGTGCTCACTATAGGGAGTCGCAGTCTTGTGCCCGAGGACCATGAAAGGAGCTATTTAGTGACCGAGCCTGACGGACGAGTTCGAGCTGAGGGCGCGCCTATCAATCCTCGTTCAATTCTCTGGGCTACAGCCGCAGATCCGCGGAGCCTCCTTACTGGGATAGCAGCAGGGATTATGCAGTTGATGCTGCCCGGACTTGGCGCAGGGGTCACTGATCATTCCAACTTTTTCGATGACCCTTTCGACCGAATCGATCGTTCGCTGCCGTATATCTGGGGGAGCATCTTTACTGAGGATGAAAAGGAAGGCTCTGAGCGCGGCAAGCAAATCCGCGACTTTCACCCAACAATCAAGGGAACTGATCACAACAGCGAGCCGTATCATGCGTTGGACCCGGAGGTGTTCTGGTGGGCGCACGCCACGTTCACTTGGGAGTTTCTGCGTGCACGCGAACTCTTCTTTGCACTACCACTCGACCGGTTAGAACGTGAGCAGCTGTATGCAGAAAGCGTCACTTGGTATCGTCGCTATGGCCTAAGTGATCGTCCGGTCCCATTGACCTTGCGAGATTTTCGCATTCGTTTCGATCAGATCTGCCGCGAGGAACTTGAGCTCACCCCCGCAGCTCAATGGGTGCTCGATCCACAGTCTGAGACTGGTGCAGGTGGCAATCTGCGACTCCCGGGGCCGCTATCTGCACTCAACGGGATAGCCAATCAACTTGGTGCTGATGTTTTGCGCATCGTGGTTTACGGGGTCATGCCAGATGTTCTGCGCAGGCGGTTCGGGTTTCGATGGTCGAACGCCGACCGAGCTGCTTTTGCAGGTGTCTGCACCACCCTACGAAGCATGGAGCTAGCCATGCCCTATGGCGCTCTCGAGGGACTCTGGCCAGAGGGCACTCCGCACGCTCAACCCGGAGACCTGAAGCGAATCGTCATTGCCGGACCGAATTTTCGGCAGCGGCAGTTAGCCCTCCAAGGTGCTGGCATGACCGAGGTTGCAGGAGAAAGCGATTAACAGGAGTTGACCGGAGCAGGAGGGTCAGCAGCAAAGCGCTCCTGCACCCAACTAAGTGCTTGTTGATATGCGGGAAGCGCTGCTGCGCCGTGGCCACCCTCGGGAAGCACCCTTCGTTCGACCACTTGACCATTGGCACACATGCGACTCAGCAGAAGTTCGCTAAAGAAGATCGGCACGGTCTCGTCCTTCTGACTATGAATAATCAGAGTCGGAGCGTCGTTGGTTTTTTCACTGCCTGCAATATTCTCCGCTGCCAAGGATTTCCAAGGTTCTGTTGATGGACCTTCTGGGCGGACCAACTCAGCTGGGTTTGTGCCCGAGAATCCCGCAATCAGTTCACCTGCGCAGCCAGTATCAACCTCATCAAGGCGAGATAGCCCAAGCTCGGTCAGAAACAATGCAGGGTCAGCTTGTGGGTAAGCCGCTGCGTAGCCAGCAACCAGCATGTAGGCAAACCCTGCCAGGCTTGGCGCCGCAGCAAATATCACGTCGGTTTCGCTAGCCGGTGCGCCGGCGAAGGTTCCCACCACCTGCAATTCCGGGGTCCAATCTGCTGCCACCTGCGAAGCCCAGAGTGCGCCATGGCCTCCTTGTGAATAGCCCAGAATTGCAACCCTCTTACCAGGGTCGGCATCTGGAAGTTGCCCCGCTGCAACGATGGCATCCATTGTGGAGCGCCCTTCGCTCTCGCCTACCAGGTATGGGTGCCGACCCGGGGTGCCAAGCCCCTCATAGTCGGTTCCGGCAATAACAAACTCTGCGCCCAAAACAGATACAGCCAAACCCATGTCAAGACGTGTGAGCTCTTTGGATGGTGCGCACTCATCAGCGATTCCAGTTGTGCCGTGCGCAAGAGTCGCTAGCGGCCGCCCGTCCTTTGGAGCTTCTGCGGTGGGCACACTGGCCACGCCAGTTACTGCTATCGGAACACCTGCAAGTGACTCAGACAGATACATGATTCGGTAGCCCATGGCTTCAACAGCCGGATCGGCGTTGCCAGATCGGTCCAAGGGTTCATAGCGGATGAGTTGGCCGTGTTCCCCAGTCGGCAACGGCTCGGGAACTGCATAAAAATCATCACCCGTAAACTCAGTTAAGGGTGAACCTGCTGGGATTGAGGCCGAGGACTCACCCTGAGTCGTTGACTCGACGGTTGAAGAAACCTGAGAATCGCTTTCCGACTCGCTGCATGCCGAAACGCCAAGCACCACAACCAGGCCGACAAGAACAGCGCTAACCAATTTCGTGTTGGAGATCACTGCGCCAAGCTAGTGGCTCCTGAAGGCATCAGGTAGGGCCTTTCCAGACGTGAGCAAGTTCTAGGTTGAAGTAGCAAACATATTTTCTAGAGCTTCAACTAAGTCCGGCTCTGACACAACCGGCGCCAGATGATCTCCAGCCCCAGAGACAAACCCGTGATCCTGTAATGGCGCAACTTGTGCTTCAGACTCAATGCCGCCTGCGCACAGTTGCATACCCAGTTCCGCACTGAGAGAACCCAGGACAGAGAGAACCCCGAGGAGCGCTGTTCGAGTTGAGCCAGCAGACTCCCCCAGCTGCGTGACAGCCACTCGCTCTAGTTTGATGACATCAGCAGCGAAGGAGTGGAGCGCCGAGATCCCAGCATGATTCACCGAGACTTCTGTTAGTGCGATCCTAAAACCAAGGGCGCGAAGCTCTTCGAGGGTTTGCTTCTTGATCGCAAAAACTGCCTCAGGAGACTCCGCCTCCATCTCAATTCCGATGGAGGCGTGCGCGAAACCGGCTGCTGCTGCATCGGCAACGAGCCAAGCTATAAAATTGCTCTGCAGTTCAGTTGGCGAAACCTTGAACCAGAGGATCATTTTGTCCGTCAAGTCCGAGGG
>CAMDAT010000021.1 GCA_945888825.1 Bifidobacterium breve
GCCAAAGCCGGCCTAGTTGACTGGCGGGCCGCACTCGGCCTGGGAATATCGGGAGCCGTCTTTGCAGTAGGCGGCGCCATGACATCGAGCCTGATCGATGGCCGAATACTGATGTTATTGACGGCCTTCTTGATGTTCTGGTCGGGAATCTCGGTTGTGCGTGGCGGGCGAAGGTCCGCTGACCCCAGCCCTGACCCCAGCGCCGACCCCAGCCCTGCATCTGAGGCCAGCCCTGCATCTGACCCCAGCCCTGCATCTGAGGCCAGCCCTGCATCTGAGGCCAGCTCTGCATCTGCGGCCAGCCCTGCATCTGCGGCCAGCCCTGCCCCTGCCCTTGTCCCAAAGCATTCGCTGCCGGTCATCGGCTCACTCGGCGCAGCCTCGGGCTTTGTGGCCGGCCTTTTGGGCGTTGGCGGGGGAATCATCATGGTGCCGGTGCTCACGGGGCCTCTCAAGATCCCAATGAAGTCAGCAGTGGCCTCAAGCCTGGTCGCGGTGGCCATCTTCAGTATCCCAGCGTTGATCACGCACATCATTCTGGGCCACGTCGACTGGGGCTTCGCCCTACCGCTCATGCTTGGAGTAATCCCAGGTGCACAAATTGGCGCTCGAATCACGATCGGCTCCTCAGATCGTCTCATCCGACTGCTCTTCGGCGCACTCATCATTGTGTTGGCCCTTGTCTATGGGATCTCAGAGGCCTTGGCCTTCTTCTAGGGCGGTTAGCACTCGGAGGGCATGAGTGCTAAATTCCCTTGGCACTCTTTGCTATCGAGTGCCAAGAACGCAGTTCCTACGGAGGACCCCCCATGGCAAAGAACATCTCATTTGACGATTCAGCCCGCCGCAAGCTTGAAGCTGGAATGAACCAGCTCGCTGACGCAGTGCGCGTCACCCTCGGCCCAAAGGGTCGCAACGTTGTGCTCGACAAAAAATGGGGCGCACCGACCATCACCAACGATGGCGTTTCAATCGCCAAAGAGATCGAACTCGAAGACCCGTATGAAAATATCGGGGCCAGCTTGGTGAAAGAAGTCGCAAAAAAGACTGATGATGTCGCCGGCGACGGCACAACTACTGCCACCGTTCTGGCCTGGTCAATGGTGCGTGAGGGCCTGCGAAACCTTGCAGCCGGAGCCAACCCCATGGGCATCAAAAAGGGCATCGAAAAGGCCACGGCCTGCGCAACCGAAAAGATTCATGAGCTAGCAATCGAGGTTGATTCAAAAGAGCAGATTGCTCAAGTAGCTGGCGTTTCCTCAGCTGATCCAGCGATTGGCGCAACCATTGCCGATGCCATCGACAAGGTTGGCAAAGACGGCGTGATCACCGTTGAAGAGTCCAATACCTTTGGAATTGAGCTTGAGTTTGCCGAGGGCATGCGCTTTGACAAGGGCTATATCTCGCCCTATTTCGTCACCGATGTTGACCGTCAAGAAGCAGTCCTTGAAAGCCCCTATCTGCTACTAGTCGGATCCAAAATCTCGAACATTCGCGACTTGGTCCCAGTGCTCGAAAAGGTCATGCAGACCAATAAGCCACTCGTAATCGTCGCTGAGGATGTCGACGGCGAAGCACTCGCAACTCTGGTCGTGAACAAGATCCGTGGCACCTTTACCTCGGTTGCAGTCAAGGCCCCCGGGTTTGGCGAGCGACGCAAAGCGATGCTTGCCGATATTGCCGTGCTCACTGGAGCACAGGTGATTCTTGAAGAGGTCGGCCTGAAGCTGGACTCGATCGACCTCGATGTACTCGGCCAAGCCGATCGTGTTGTCATCACCAAAGATGAGACAACAATCATCAACGGTGCAGGATCCAAGGACGAGATCGATGGTCGGATCGCTCAGATCAAAGCCGAGATCGACAACACCGATTCTGACTACGACACCGAAAAGCTGCAAGAGCGTCTGGCCAAGCTTTCCGGCGGCGTTGCAGTGCTCAAGGTCGGAGCAGCCACTGAAGTGGAGCTCAAAGAGAAGAAGCACCGCATCGAGGACGCAGTGTCCACCACCAAGGCAGCCATCGAAGAGGGCGTAGTCGCAGGCGGCGGCGTGACCTTGTTGCGTGCGCAGCAGGCCGTTCAGGAACTTGCCGAGACGTTGGTCGGCGATGAAGCAACCGGTGCACGGATTGTGGCCAAGGCACTCGAAGCGCCGCTCACCCAGATTGCCGAAAACGCCGGCCTTGAGGGCGGCGTGATCGTATCCAAGGTGCGCGCACTCAAAAACCCGAACGAGGGCCTGAACGCTGCCACCAACGAGTACGAGGACCTCGTAGCTGCCGGCATCATCGACGCAGCCAAGGTCACCCGCTCGGCTCTTCAGAACGCCGCCTCAATCGCAGCGCTGTTCTTGACTACAGAGGCTGTCATTACCGACGCACCCGTTTCCAGCACCTTCTCCTCACCAGATATGGGAGGCATGGACTACTAGTCCCTGCCTCACGCTCATGTCGGCGCTCGTTTCGCTGACTGCTCGCATGACAGACTGAGATCATGACCCTGCCTGCAACACCCTCTGTCGGCCTAGCCGTGATGCACTTGTTCTTTCATGTGAGTTCGCGCACCGACCGAGATGCCGTTCTCGCCGCAATTTCTGCTGCCCAAGAACAGGGCGATCAAGTTGTCACCGCAGCCATGCTGGGACACAAGTCCGATGTTGCAGTGCTTGCGTTGTCTACTGATCAGTGGCGACTTCGACGTTTACAAACGGACCTGGTGATAGCGGGGTTGGATCTCACCGAGTCCTACGTGTCGTTGACCGAACTTTCCGAGTACGCGGCGGGGGTTCCTGAAGAGATGCAACAAGCTCGGCTCTACCCGGTCTTGCCGCCAGAAGGTAAGCCCGCATTTTGTTTCTACCCCATGTCAAAAACACGCAACGTCGGAGCCAACTGGTACGAACTGAGCTTTGAGCGGCGCAAAGAACTGATGTACGAACACGGAGCTTCCGGACGAAAGTTTGCTGGCCGACTCGTGCAACTCATTACTGGATCAACCGGACTCGATGAATACGAGTGGGGTGTAACGCTCTTCGGCGACACCCCGGACACGATCAAAGAGGTGGTTTACACAATGCGTTACGACCAGGCCTCGACTCAGTACGGCGAGTTCGGACCCTTCTATGTGGGCATGGTGGAGTCTCCCGAGGTAGTCCTCGACGAGGTCGGTGTGTGAGCACAGTCCATGGCTAAACAATCCAAGGCCAAGACTGCCCGCAAGGTGCTGATGGGGTTGGCCCTGCTTGTTCTAGTGGTCGCAATCTGCGTAGAGATCGGTGGCCGCGCTGCCACACAGCGGATTGCCGAGGATCAACTCCGCTCTGCTGGGGTAGCTGGCGGGGTAGAGGTCACAGTCGGAGAATCTTGGTGGCGGCCAACCGTGCTGTCAGCGATCTTCACGGGCCAAGTAGATCGCATCGCTATTGACCTGCATAACGCCAAGCTCTACTCGCTCCCCGTCGCCGAGGCCGACTACATCCTCAATGACCTACAGATCGACTTATCGCTGCGCACCGCCAAGGTGGTGGCCTCTTCACTTGGCTCAGGCTCGGTCCGAGTACTCATTGACCCAAGCCAAATTGGCGCTCTCGTTGGTGTTCCCGCCGAGATTCGTGATGGGGTACTTCTCCTCGGTTCGCCGCTCGAACCTGCGGAGCTTTCACTTCAAGGCAATGACCTGATCATCGATTCTGCACAACTTCGCGCGGCAGGCCAAGTGACTTCCTTGCAAGTGGCCGACCCAGAACTGTTGCCCTGCGACCCTCAAGTGCGAATTCTGGGCCAGATGGTCGAATTGGCCTGCACGGGGAATTCACTTCCCGGAGTACTGCGTAACTCGATCGGAGTCGGCACCCCTGCCATCCCAGTTGACGCACAGCCCACGCAGCTTGAGCCGCCAGCGACACTCGAAAAGCCAGCGACTCCCTCGACAGCAGCTCCCTCGACAGCGACTCCCTCCGGTGGCAACGATGGAGGCTAACGAGTCCACGCCGCTCGCTGCAGCGGAGCAGATGTTTGTTCAGTACTCGGCGCAGTTAGCCGAAGCAGTGGACGCTGTCCTGGTCGACTGGGTATGCAACTGCGTCAAGAACCGAGCAGCCTCGGCAGGTATGAGCCTTGACCAGTCCCAGCTTGCGCGTTCCAAAGATGCCGGTGAGCAGTGCCGATCAGATGTCAGCGCCAAGATGCGAGCGCTGCTGCAGACAGACCTAGATGCACAACAGGGCAGCCCGCTATCGCTGCTTCGATCCTCGACGGGCTATGCCACCGCAGTGCTGCAGTCAGCGGGAGTCCCCGAGGTTCAGCGCGATGAGTTTGAGCAGCGAGCCTTTCCCGAAGACATCTACGGCTTGGCCCCTGCATCGTTCAGTGATGTTGATGAGCGGCTTCGTGATCCAGGGTTGGAGTGGGGTGCAGCTAAAGCTCACCTACATTTGCTTCGTCGGCGAGAGGCGGGTCAGCGATGAAGGTGGTTGCGCTTATTCCCGACCTCATGGACCGATCTCGACTCGGCCAGCATCAGATTGAGTTTGTGGGAGCCGCTGCGCTACTTCCGATCGTTGCCGCTGGTGCTGACCTAGTGTTTGTTGACCTCTCTCGGCCGGGCGTAGCCGAAGTCCTTGAGGTCGTGGTGAGCTCCTCAGGCCGAGTGATTGGTTTTGCTCCTCACGTAGAGGATGAAACGATGGCATGGGCACTTGCCCTCGGGGCAGAGGTCATGCCGCGAAGCAAGTTCTTTCGCCGCGCAGCCGACCTGCTGGGCAGCTGATCAGCTGATCAGCTGAGTTGCTGGGTTGCTAGCTCTTGGGCGGCGGGGTCCAGCTGCTATCGATCGGCCGTCTCTCAAAAAACAGGCAATCCTCGGGGCAATCAAATGGGGTCTCTGCGGCAGCCCCTAGTCGGCAGCGTTGAACGAGTTCAGTTGGGGTTACAGAGCGACTGGAGTAGTGGCGACAGTCATGTCGAACAGGCATGGTGCTGGACTGTAGATCTATCGGGCAGTACAGCACAGCTATCTGGCAATACGGCACAGTTATTGGCCTGACGTAACCCACTGGCTAGCTGACTGAAACACGCCCGAAACACGTTCCCCGTAGTGTTCTTCACCTAGTAGTCCAATCCAACTACCGGTGCGAACCAGTATCCTCGGTCCACATCGGCTGTCCATGCAGAATCCCGACAACTCGTCGGGGACGTCACCATGGTCGCAGGAAGCATTCCTCGGCCATATGAGAAAGGAAGTGTCCCAATGAAGTTGGTCACTGCAGTACTAAAGCCATTCAAACTTGATGATGTAAAAAATGGCTTGAAGGCAGCCGGGGTAGTGGGCATGACAGTCACAGAGGTGCGCGGTTTTGGTCGTCAAGGCGGCCACACCGAGACCTATCGAGGCACTGAGTATCAGGTGGATTTTCTACCGAAGGTCAAGATTGAAATCATCGTGGATGATTCCGAGGCAGCAGCAGTAGTAGAGGTCATCGCTACCTCAGCCAAGACAGACAAGATCGGCGATGGCAAGATCTGGGTCACCAATGTTGAAGACCTTGTCCGAATCCGCACTGGTGAACATGGAGTCGACGCAGTCTGAGCAGTTTGCGAGCAGCAGGTTGTTCCGGCAACCCTAAGAACCCACAGGGTCGCTCCTTGGTACAGTGCGTTCGGTAGATTAAGGGAGACATGTCCTACGCCCTGCAACGCAGCGACTTCTTGGACGACCGTCAACTTCAAGGGCGAGACTTTTGCGTCGCCTATACCGAGTTGATTGAGTCCTGGCTGGTCGAAATCTTTGAGGCAAGCGATGCTGGGGCAACTGGGGTTGCTCTTGTTGCCGTGGGTGGCCAAGGCCGTTGTGAGCTCGCCCCTCAATCAGACTTAGATCTACTTCTCCTTCATGCTCGAGATGCCCCTGCGCAGCAGGTAGCGGCGATAGCTGACGTGCTCTGGTATCCGATCTGGGATGCTGGGCTCAAGCTTGGCCATGCAGTGCGTAGTACAAAGGACACGCTTGCCCTAGCGAACGAGGACCTTGTTACTGCTACGGCGCTGCTCTCGGCCCGACACATAGCCGGTGACGCAGCGTTGACTGCTGAACTCGCAGAGAAAGCCAAGGTGAACTGGCGTAAACGCGGGAAGCGCTGGCTGAGCGAACTGAGCAGCTCAGTTGAGGAGCGACATCGCGTGTCAGGAGAGCTCGCCTTTGATTTGGAGCCCGACCTCAAAGAGGGCCGTGGCGGCCTGCGCGATGTTCACGCGCTGAGTTGGGCACGAGCGGCGGGCGCCGATATCGACGAGTCAGTGCTGGACTCCTTGGCCCCTGCTTACGACGAACTCCTAGCGGTGCGAATCGAGTTGCACAGATGCACTGCGCGCCCAGGTGACCAACTGCTGATGCAGGAGCAAGATGCTGTAGCTGCTGCAGTCGGTGATGCCGACGCTGACCTACTGATGGCCCGAGTTGCCGCAGCGGGTCGAACGATTGCGTGGGCCACAGACGAGTGCTTTCATGAGATCAAGCTGTCCCTTGGCGGGCCTTTTCGGGACCGCTTTCGTAGGGAACGCCAACTCGATAACTCTCTGGTGTTGCGCAATGCGCGAGTCTGCCTCGCAGAGAATGCAGTTCCCGTCACTGACCCTCTTGCTGTGCTGCAGGTGGCACTCGCTGCAGCCCAGAACTCGGCACGAATCGAGGGCCGTACTCTTGAGGCGCTAGCAGTTGCTCCTGCCTTGTCGGACCCTTGGCCAGCGAGCGCTCAGAAGCTATTTGTTGAGCTACTCCGCCATGGATCTGCGTCGATCCCAGTGATTGAAACTCTGGACCAGTTTGGGCTGTGGACTCCACTCATTCCCGAGTGGGCACCTTGCCGCAGTCTGCCGCAACGCAATGTGTTTCATCACTACACCGTTGATCGGCACCTCTTGGAGTGCAGCGCCGAGGCGGCCTCGCTAGCTCATCGCACGCCACGGCCTGACTTGTTGGTGATTGCTGCGCTTCTGCACGATATTGGCAAGGCCTACCCCGGGGATCACAGCAAGGTGGGCATGCAACTCACCACGGCCATTGCGAGCCGAATGGGATTCAATTCAGAGGACCAAGCAACTCTCGAGTTTCTGGTACTCAATCACCTTCTCTTGTCAGAAATCGCAACTCGTCGAGACCTTGATGATCCCGCCACCATCGAGGGAGTAGCGAAAATAGTTGAGACCCCCGATCGTCTGGCCTTACTGCGGGCATTGTCTGAAGCCGATGGTGTCTCTACTGGGGAAACCTCTTGGGGGCCATGGAAGGCACAGCTCGTAGAACAGCTCTCGAGTCGAGTCGCCAACCTGCTCAATGGGGTCGAGGAGCACTCTGAACGGTCAAGCTTTCCGAACGATGAGCAACGACTACTGATGCAGACCCCAGGGATTCATATTTCGGTTCAAGGGGAGCGAATTACAGTGGTCTGCCCGGACCGCCTCGGCGTCTTCTTTCGAGTAGCGGGCGCTTTGGCACTTCATGATCTTGATGTGGTGGGAGCAAACGTCTATTCCGAGAACGGAGTAGCACTAGACGAGTTCCAAGTAACAGTCGGTGGCTCGGCAGTGCTGCCTTGGGATGACGTCCGAGCCGATATTTTGAAGTCATTAGAGGGCCGCCTTGCCGTTCAAGCTCGCCTCGAGGACCGTGTCCGGCGCGCCCGGCGGCGGCCGCTCCGGGGGCCAAGCCAGTTCCCCTCTCGGGTGAGATTCGATAATGACGCCACTGTCGGTGCGACCGTGCTCGAGGCAGTAGGACCAGACCGCATCGGTTTGCTGTACGGGCTTACCCGCGCTCTCGCAGACCTCGACCTCAACGTTTCCTCGGCAAAAATTCACACCATGGGTGAAGACGTGATCGACACCTTCTACTTAACGCGGGCTGGTGGCGGCCAAGTGCAAGATCCTGAGCATCAAGACGAGATTCGGCTGGCGCTCATGCATGTGCTCGAGCCCTCGGTCTAAGCGCTACATATGTTTGTCCTGATCCTGGCCTTT
Source organism: Bifidobacterium breve (assembly GCA_945888825.1). GTDB lineage: Bacteria > Actinomycetota > Acidimicrobiia > Acidimicrobiales > Microtrichaceae > IMCC26207. The sequence continues at coordinate 8,014 of CAMDAT010000021.1, forward strand.
GGGTGCGTAGCGGCAGTACTTCCCGCCCTCGCTGCGCGTATCGGCAGGGGAGTGTTCTATGTAGCTGCGGCTGTACCTGCAGCAGCTTTCATCTGGGGTGTCGGGGCTTATGGCCAGATCGCTGATTCCGGTCCGCTCATAGAGCAGGCAGCCTGGGTGCCGCAGCTTGGTCTGACACTTGGGCTTCGCTTTGACGGGTTCGCCTTTCTGATGCTGTCACTTGTGGCCGGAATTGGAGTTTTGGTCTTCATCTATGCGGGCTCGTATTTCCATGCAGAGCCGATCATCGGCCGCTTCGCCGCAACACTGCTGTTGTTCTCTGGGTCGATGGTCGGCTTGGTTCTTGCCGACAACTTGCTGGCACTGTTCTTGTTCTGGGAACTCACCTCGATCACCTCGTACTTGTTGATCAGCATTGAGGACGAAAAGACTGCTGCACGATCAGGGGCTATGCAGGCTTTGCTCATTACCGGCATGGGAGGACTCGCCATGTTGGGCGGGTTTGTGCTGCTCGGCGAAGCCGCCGGCACGTACTCAATGGCTGAGCTCCTAGCCCGGCCGCCCTCTGGTGCGGTGGTTAACGTTGCGCTCGTACTGGTTTTGATCGGAGCGTTCACAAAGTCGGCCCAAGTACCGTTCCATAGTTGGCTGCCTCGGGCCATGAATGCGCCCACTCCGGTGAGTTCGTACTTGCACTCCGCCACCATGGTGACCGCCGGGGTGTACCTAGTCGCTCGGTTTACGCCAGCCTTTGCTGACTACAGCCTGTGGCGTCCGCTAGTCATCAGTTTTGGACTTGCCAGCATGTTGATCGGGGCCTACCGATCACTTCGCCAGCATGATCTGAAATTGCTGCTGGCCTACGGGACTATCAGCCAACTCGGGCTGATGATGCTGCTCTTTGGGGTAGGTACCAAGGAGTCAATCTTTGCTGGCTGCACCTTGCTGCTTGCGCACGGCATCTTTAAAGCTGCGCTGTTCATGTTGGTTGGGATCATCGACCATCAGAGCAAGACCCGAGACCTACGGAAACTCGACAGGCTAGGCGCGCAGTGGCCCGTAGTCGCAGCCGCAGCCGGTGTGGTTGCTGCATCGATGGCAGGAATCCCTCCGCTCTTTGGGTTTATTGCAAAAGAAGAGGCTCTCGGAGCTCTCGGAGAAACCGGATTCGCTTGGGGAGTTCCAGTTCTGATCGGGGTAGTCATTGGCTCTTCTTTTACGGTGGCGTACAGCGCTCGATTTGTCTGGGGTGCGTTTGGCCCTCGGCCAGTCAGCATGATTCCGCATCAGGGTTCCGTGCGCAATGAAGCTGTGGGGCAGCAGGTTCCAAAACCCTCGAAGATGTTTCTTGCCCCCGTCGTTGTTCTTGCTGCGCTGACTCTGTTGTTTGGCCTCTTTCCCTCGCTCATCGACCCCGTGATCGCCCGAGCCTACGCATCACTAGTCGGAGTTCGCGCTGAAGATCACCTGGCACTCTGGCCTGGGTTTACCCAAGCTCTTGCGCTTTCGGCGGTTGCAATTGGCGCTGGTTTTGCCTTGTTCTGGTGGCGATTACGAGTTGAGAAACTGCAAGACTCGATGCCCAAGGTTGCTAGCGCCCAACGAGGCTACGACCGCACAGTAAAGGGATTGCTCGAGGGCGCTGATGCAGTAACAGGCTTTGTGCAGCACGGGTCTTTGCCAATCTACTTAGGCGTCATCTTGCTCACGATGATTGTGCTTCCGGGGGTTCCCTTGTTGAGCGACGGCGTGATGCCGGACCTGTGGTTCGCCGACTCTCCGATGCAGGTAGTGGTCGGGTTCATCATGATTGTCTGCGCATGTGCGGCGGCTGTTGCGCGCCGACGCTTTGCCGCCGTGCTGCTAGTTGGAGCAGTGGGCTATGGAATGGCTGCTCTGTTTGTGATTCAAGGAGCACCGGATCTAGCTATCACGCAGCTCCTGATAGAGACCCTAGGTGTGGGTGTGTTTGTGCTGGCCTTTCGGCATCTTCCCGCTGACTTTGTTCGGCCGAAGTTCCGCAGAAGCCAAGGCGCTCAGATTGCAATAGCCCTGCTTGCCGGCGTATTCGTTTTTCTGTTCACACTGTTTGCAATTGGTGCAAGAACAGAGCCGAGTATCTCGGGCGAGTACCTTGACAAAGCCTATTCAGAGGCCGGTGGCAACAATGTGGTGAACGTGATCGTGGTGGACTTCCGAGGCTTTGACACCATGGGAGAAATTGTGGTGCTTGCCGTCGCAGCGCTTGGGGTGGCAGCACTCGTTCGTGCAAAGAGATCACCTGCCGAGGTTGAGCCATGACCCCACGCCGCTCGGTGATCCTTGATCTCTGTGTTCAAGCGGAGTTCCATACCTTGTTACTTCTCTCGCTGTACTTGTTGTTCGCCGGCCATAACCAGCCCGGCGGCGGTTTCGCAGGCGGTCTGGTGGCCTCCTGCGCATTTGGACTGCGATATGTAGCGGGTGGTAGCTCAGCACTGTCGCGAAGCATTTCAATACCTGCCACAACCTTCTTGGGAGTCGGCATGTTATTTGCCATCCTGACGGGCTGCGTCTCCCTGCTCACGGGACATGAATTTTTAGAGAGCGCAATCTTCTCTGCCGATCTGATGGTGCTCGGTACCGTCAAAACCTCTTCGGTGTTGTTCTTCGATATTGGCGTGTACCTAGTTGTGCTGGGAATGGCGCTGTTGTTACTTGAACAGCTTGGCGGAGCAGACGGAACAGACCCCGATGAGGTTCAGCCATGAGCTTTTTCTCTGCGCTGATCGTCGCTGTGTTGTTCTCAGTCGGTGTCTACCTGCTGTTGCAGCGAACACTCTCGCGCATCATCTTGGGATTAGCCCTCATGGGCCACTCGGCCAATCTGCTGCTTATGGTGGTCGGGGGACGTGCTGGCAAAGCTCCCATCGTCGGTGCTTTTGGCCCCGAGGACACCGTGGCAGATCCGCTCCCGCAGGCCCTAGCACTGACTGCCATTGTGATTAGTTTTGGCGTGATTTCCTTCTTGCTGGCAATCGCGTATCGCAGTTGGGTCCTCACTCAAAACGATGAAGTCGAGGACGATGTAGAGGATGCAAGAATCGCTCAGCTCGGCGAGGCTGAGATGCGTCGATGGTGGAGCAGGCCAAGATGAGCGTCCTCTTGGTGCTTCCAATTGTGCTTCCGCTCCTAGCTGCGGCACTGGCGATCATTGCGTATAACCACAGGACGCTTCAGCGCATCGTGGCTGTCGGGGCGCTGATTGCAGTTGTTGCTGACTCGGCATTCCTGCTGGTGGCGGTTGAGCGAGATGGCGTGCAGTCAGTGCAAATGGGAGCCTGGCCAGCGCCGCTTGGTATCACGTTGGTAGTGGATATGTTCAGCGCTCTCATGCTGGTGATCAGCATGGTGACCGTACTCAGCGTGCTGATCTACGCCATCGGCCAACCCGGTGTCGACCACGACCAACCAGTGTTTCATCCGGTCTATCTGGTCATGACAGCCGGGGTCGCCCTGTCGTTCACCACCGGCGACTTGTTCAACTTGTTCGTTGCCTATGAGATCACGCTGGCAGCGAGTTATGTGCTGATCACCTTGGGCGGTAGGCGCGAGCAAATCCGTTCTGGCATGACGTACATCATTATTAACTTGTTGGCGTCAACGCTGTTTGTGGTCGGTATTGCTTGGGTTTATGCAGCAACTGGCACCGTCAATATGGCCGACCTGGCAGTCAAAATTGCGCAGCTACCAAGTGGTACACAAACAGCGCTCTCAATGTTTTTGTTGGTGGTGTTTGGAATCAAGGCTGCAATCTTTCCCTTGTTCTTCTGGCTGCCAGACTCATACCCAACAGCTCGCATGCCAGTCACTGCAGTGTTTGCAGGCCTGCTCACAAAGGTTGGCGTCTACTCGATTATTAGGACCCAAACTCTGCTCTTTCCACAGAATCGGCCATCAACAATCCTGCTGGTCTGTGCGGGTCTCACGATGGCCATCGGGGTACTTGGTGCCATCGCCCAGAACGATATGAAGCGAATTTTGAGCTTTCATATTGTTAGCCAGATTGGGTACATGATTCTTGGTCTAGGACTCTTTAGCGTTGCGGGAGTAGCAGGGACAGTGTTCTTCATCTTCCATCAGATTCCCGTCAAGACTGCTCTGTTTTTGGCTACGGGACTGGTCGAACAAAGCACTGGCTCAACTGCGTTGAGCAAAGTTGGGGGCATGATTCGCAGAACCCCTCTTGTGGCAGGGCTCTTTTTGCTGGCAGCGCTGAGTTTGGCGGGGATCCCGCCATTTTCTGGATTTGTCGGCAAGCTGGGAATCATTCAGGCCGGGTTTGGCGCAGGTGAGTACGCGATCGTAGGGGTCAGTCTGGTGGTGAGCTTGCTCACCCTGTTCTCGATGATCAAAATCTGGAATGGCGTGTTCCTTGGAACGCCAGAAGACCCGACTCTTCGTTTGGCTTCGGCTACGAGCGAGGAGCGGCTTTCTACGCCTGTGCTGATGCGCGGTGCAACCGTTGCGTTAGTCGGAGTGACGCTCGCTATAGCTCTGTTCGCCGGCACACTTTTTGATCTTTCTGAACGCGCTGCTCAGGGCCTGTTGGACCCGAGCGCCTACATCCAGCAGGTGCTCGGATGATGACTCGACTGTTGATGATTCTTTGGCTCAGTGCAGTCTGGGTCCTCTTATGGGGAGACCTCAGTCCGGGAAATGCTCTGGCCGGAGTCTTGCTTGCATCGATCTTGGTTCTGCTGTTTCCGCCAGGTACCGAGCGGCACGCGGGTGTGCACCCAGTGGCAGTTATCCGGTTCGGTCTCTGGTTCGCCAAGGCTCTGGTGATTTCAAATCTGAGCGTGGCACGGGAGGTCATGCGTCCAAAAATCAAGCTTGAGCAGGGCATTGTTGCGGTGCCGCTGCGTGCTTGTTCTCCGTTAGTCACTGCGTTTGTGGCTAACGCGATCACCTTGACTCCTGGAACCTTGACAGTAGACGTCAGGCCGCAGGCATTTGGCGAGATCGGTACGGAACCGCCGGCCGGACACCTGCAGGTTCGCAACGGAGTCACAGTGCCACCAGTGTTGTACGTACATTGTCTAAAGGTGGGTGCCCCAGAACAAGTTCGAGCTGATGGCCTAATGCTCGAACAGTATGTAGTGAATGCATTCGGTACGCCCGAGGATCGCCAAGCAATTCTCCAGCCGCCACCTGTCTGGCCGCCGTTAGATAATCCTTCAGGCAGAGAGGGGAGCCCCGCATGATTCTTGTTACAAATCTGGGATTTGTTCTGCTCTCAATTGGAGCGTTGTTCACTCTTGTACGCCTTGTTCAGGGCCCGTCTTTAGCTGACCGGGTTGTTGCAACTGACCTGTTGCTGACGTTGCTGGTCATGGGGATCGCAGTGCTGTCTGCTCGCACAGGCGAGAGCACCTATTTGATCGTGATGGTCATTGTGGCCATGGTGGGATTCTTTGGTACGGCCATGGTGGCGCGATTCATTGAGCGGCGTGGCGCATGAGTATTCCCACTGTCATTTCAGCAGTTTTGATTGTTGCCGGTTGCGCGCTTGGCTTACTCGGTGGAGTCGGCATCTATCGCTTTCCTGATGTGCTTGGCCGCATGCATGCAGCCACAAAGCCACCAACCTTGGGTCTCGTTCTCGTTGCTGTTGCTGCCATCCTGAGAGTCGATGAACTCGCCGGCGCGACCTTGTTGGTGCTCGTGATCCTGTTGCAGTTTCTGACTGCACCGGTGGGAGCGCACATGGTGGCGCGTGCGTCTTACGAATCGGGCGATCAGCTAGATGAAGCCACAGTTATTGATGATCTGAGCCAGGCAGATCCACCCGAGCAATTTCCATAGTCTCTAGTTACTGCTCGCCCAGCTAGTGCTCGCCCAGCTAGTGCTCGCCCAGCTATTGCTCGCGCAGTTACTGCTCGCGCAGAAAGCGCTCAACCTCTTCGACTAGGTCATCAGCGGATTGGATGGAGCCAGCGTTGCGATCATGCTGCTCCTCTAGGTGGCGGACGTAGTCAATCGTTGTCTCGTCCTCAGATACGAGCGTGGTGATCTCTTGTTCGTAGGCTGCGGCTGCTGCGTGTAGGTCTTCGGAGTTCAGGGTCATTTCAGTCACCTCTGTGACCCGCTGCACAAGTGCGAGAGCGGCCTTGGGCGAGGATGCCGAGGGGACATAGGCGGGGACTGCTGCCCAAAGCGAGGCCGACTCAATCTGAGCGCTGACGCATTCGGTGTGTAGCACTCCCACAATGCCAGTGGGGCCCTCATAGTGAGCTTGGTCCAAATTGAACCGATTGATCACGGACTGCATGTAAGCGTTACCAAATATTGGGGTTGGTCGCGTATGAGCAACATCTGCCAGGAGTGACCCGAGTGTGATCACCATGCTGCAGTTCAATTCGGTAGCCACCTGCAGTACCTGCCTGCAGAAGCTGCGCCATTTGAGTTGAGGCTCAACTCCTCGCATCAGAATCACACCGCCTGGAGCATCCAGAGGGGTTGCCCAAGAGAACGTGTTTTTGGGCCAGTCGATTGTGCGGCTCAGGCCACCAAGGCTTCGCACATGGGGACGAGTTGCAGTGAAATCGTAGAACTCCTCGGGGTCAATCTGGGCGAACTCCTGGGCAAGGAGGTGCTCGGCGAGGTAGTCCACCGCAGAGGTCGCTGCGTCGGCAGCATCATTCCAACCCTCGAAAGCAACGATCATGACTGGTCGATCTCCCGCCGGGCGATCCGTCCACAACAGATGTGTCATTGCGTTCACGGTATCGGTCGCATGTGGATACTCCACCGGGCCTATCATTCAGCCATGATTCAAGTTGAGGAGTGCGCAGAGGTAACCGCCGAACTGGTTGAGGCTTTCGCGCAACTCATCCCTCAGTTGTCAGCTTCTTCGGCGGTTCCGACTGCAGGTGACTTAGAGGAAATGCTGGGATCAGGAGCGAGTCACCTGCTTGTGGCCCGAGATGATTCAGGGACGATTCTTGGCTGCATGACGCTCGTTGTCTTTCGGATTCCAACGGGAGTGCGTGCTTGGATTGAGGATGTCGTGGTTGATTCAGGGGCTCGCGGCAAAGGCGTGGGAGAGGCGCTCAATTCTGCAGCGCTTGAGCTTGCGGCGGGCCTTGGGGCGAGAACGGTTGACCTCACTTCTCGACCATCTCGTGAAGCAGCAAATCGTCTCTACCGCCGGCTCGGATTCGTCCAGCGCGAGACCAACGTGTACCGCTGGTCACCCAAGGGCTGATACCGAGAGTGCCGCTCGAGTTCTCGATACCGCCGCTCCGAGTGGTCGTCGTCAGATGAAGAGCTTCCTGCCCTTGGACACGGGTGCGACCGCCGTAGGGTCGTGGTGATCACACCCTTGCGACCATCGTCGCACGAGGTTGAGAGCTACGTCGCTGCGCGAACGGATGCTGACCCGACCGCGCGGCCCACGCCGGTGCCTCCTGGAGGATTCCGAGCAGAGCGGTTCACGAAGATGATCGGTACCGATCCAGCCGACTTCCGCATTGCGTCAGAAGGCTTGGAGGTGTGGGCCGCTCACCGGGGTTCTGGAGTCGAGGTGTTCCCGGCTGGAGCGAAACTGCTCGCTGGCTCGACCGTCGGAATCCGGACTCGCCAGCTCGGTCTGTGGGTCGTGGCCGCGTGCCGGGTCGAGTCGGTCGTGGACGAGCCGAACCGCCGAGGGTTCGTGTACTCGACGTTGCCGGACCATCCAGAGTGCGGCTAAGAGTCGTTTATTGTCCGGTTCGACTCCGGCGAAGTCGTCTTCGAGATCGAAGCGGTATCCAAGCCGGGGGTCGCGCTCGTGAGGGTCGTAGCACCTTTGACCAGGGAACTGCAGCGGCGTGCCACTAAGGCTTACCTTGACGCGTTGCACCGATACGTGCTGGCCAGGCGCTGAAGTCGCAGCCGGCCCCGCCATGCGGAAGGCGGAGCCATCTGGTCGATCGCAGGTGTTTCACATTTTTCAGGTAGACGAATGTCTACCTGTTCCAGCGCAAGGGCTGACCTGCCGAAATGTGCTCGGCGTTAGCGGCCGAACACGAGCAGCGTGCCGACTCCAAGCTCGATAGCGCAGCCTGCAATGTTCTCCTTGGATGCGTTCCGGTCGACGGCCACCGACGCCACTCGAGCAGCGAAGGCTCCGAGCCACGCCGCACCGAGCACGAGCGCAGCGTCGGCGGAACCAATGACGAGTACCGCACAGCCCGCTCCGATGAAGAGTCCCCCGTACGTGGCGCGGAACTCAGAGACGCCGAGTGGCCCCGGGAGTTCGAGCCCGATAACGCGACTCACTCGCTTCGGCCAGATCAGGCCGAGCAACCCGGCGACGATAGACACGGTGGCGCCGAGGACGGCTGGGAAGTTCATGTCGATGGAAACACCCGCTGTGCGGCGCTCATTCCCGGGATGCGCGGAAGCACCCAGTTAGTAGACATAGGTTAAACCTCTGTCGTATTCTGCGTAGATGGAGCAATCAACCGATTCCGCGGAAGCCCAACTCTTGCGGTTGGGGCTGACTCTTCCGGAACCACTCCCGTCATTCGGTGAGTACGTGCCTGCAGTGCGCTCCGGGCGGCAGCTCTGGGTGGGCGGACACTTCGGAACGCACGCGGATGGCTCTATCTTCACTGGCAAGGTCGGCGAATCGGTGTCCGTCGATGCGGCCTGCGGAGCGGCCCGATCGGCTGCGATCAACTTGCTCGCCACGGTCCGGGCCGAGCTCGGTTCGCTCGACGAGGTGTCACAGATCGTCCGCGTATTCGGCGTCGTTAACTCGACACCTGATTTCAGCGGGCAGACAGGCGTTATCGATGCCGCTTCAAGCGTGTTCGTCGAGGTCTTCGGCGACCGTGGGCGACATGCCCGATTGGCGGTCGGAGTTGCCGCACTGCCAGGCGATCTCGTGCTCGAGATCGAGGCCGTCCTCGATATTGCCGAACAGGTTGCGGCACCCGAACCCGGGGAAGCGTGAGGATGGCGGCCAACGAACTCGACTTCCAGTTTGGCGGCCGTCTGTCGCTTGATCTCACGTGGACGCTCCGATACCGGTCCGTCGCTCCGACCGACCTGCTCGCAGCCCCGCGCGATCTTGGTCGTTGGATCACCGAGGCAGTTGCGCCTGTCCGCGAACCGCTGATCGCACCCGACCTGGCGTCGGCGGTCGAGTTGCGGGAGGCGATTTACGCCGGGGCCACGTCTCGCCTCGCCGGCACGGATATCGTCCGTGGGGTTCGGGAGACCATTAACGACTTCGCTGCCCGGCCAGCGCCGTTTCGCTCGCTGGTGGGGCACGCGAGTGCAACGTCGCACCTTCGGCCAGGAGCGGAGGTGGAATGCGCACTGGCAGTAGTCGCTCTCGACGCCGTGGAGCTTCTGGCTTCCGCCGATGGTCGGCTTCGTCTGTGCGAGGGACCGGGCTGCTCACTTGTGTTCTACGACTCCTCGCGTCCCGGGACTCGCCGCTGGTGCTCCACCGAGCGGTGCGGGAACCGGGTCAACACCACGACGTATCGCCGGCGCCTTGCCGTCAAGAAACCCAACACCTGAGAGGACCGACATGCTGAGCATGAAGCCAAACTGCGAGTGCTGCGACTGCGATCTCGACCCATCTGGTACCGACGCTCGGATCTGTTCGTTCGAGTGCACCTGGTGTTCCGACTGTGCCGAGCACCTCGGTGG
>CAMDAT010000022.1 GCA_945888825.1 Bifidobacterium breve
CGCACTTATTCAAAGAGGGAAAGGTCTGTTCCTTCTTGTGTCGCAGCCGGGGGGACTAAGCCCAAATGTCTCCAAGCAGCCGTAGTGGCCATTCTGCCGCGAGGCGTTCGCAACATGAGTCCTTGTTGAATCAAGAACGGCTCGTAGACCTCTTCAACCGTCTCGGTGGGCTCAGACACTGCAATCGCCAATGTAGACAGCCCAATCGGTCCGCCCCCAAAGCGTTGACACAGAGCGGAGAGGATTGACCGGTCCAATTTGTCTAGTCCGAGAGAATCGATACCAAAAATCTCTAGGCCTTGTTGGGCTGCAACTGCATTAATTCGGCCGTCTCCCTCGACCTCGGCCACGTCTCTGACGCGACGAAGTAGGCGATTCGCAATGCGAGGAGTTCCGCGGGAACGCCGAGCAATCTCGACTGCACCTTCTGAGTCGATCTCGACTTCAAGAATCGCTGCAGCGCGCTGCACGATCGCTTGCAAGTCATGCGGCTCGTAGTAATCCAATCTGGCTACCAGGCCAAAGCGATCTCTGAGCGGACCGGTTATGAGCCCAGTTCGAGTAGTTGCACCAACTAGGCAGAAGTTAGGTAGATCAAGTCGAATGGAGCGGGCCGCTGGCCCCTTGCCAAGAACGATGTCGAGTTGGAAATCCTCCATTGCGGGATACAGGACCTCCTCGATAGAGCGCGAGAGACGATGGATCTCGTCGATGAAGAGCACGTCTCCCTCTCCGAGTTTCGTCAGAATCGCAGCAAGGTCTCCGGGGCGTTCGAGCGCTGGCCCAGAAGTGACATGCAGCGTGACGTCCATTTCTGCTGCCACGATGACCGAGAGCGAAGTCTTGCCAAGCCCAGGAGGACCTGCGAACAGAAAGTGATCAGGTGCCTGCCCGCGACGGCGAGCTGCTTCAAGAATGACTGAGAGTCGACGTTTGAGTTCTGTCTGGCCAACGAACTCCGCAAGGGAGCGTGGCCGCAGCGATAGCACTGGATCAGAAGCATCATCGAACATATCGGAGCGAGTATCCGAGTTCGCATCCGTGGCTCCTAGTGTCTGGCTTCCTGGAGAGGCCACAGGGCTGCCTTCGAGTTCACGATCTTCCTCATCGGGAACAGGGTCGAGTAGTTCATCTCGGGCCATCAGGCTGCCTTTGTCCTAGTCATGTTGTTAGGCCGCCGCTAGTCGCTGCAGCGCTTGCCGCAAGAGGTCAGAGGTATCGGTGGCCTCGGGCAACTCTGAGAGAACTCGGGCAACCTCCTCGGGTCCGTATCCAAGGCCAAGCAGAGCATCTCGCACGTCTCCACGAGCAGAGTTACCCGCAAAGCCAGAGCCAGCTCCAGCTCCAGCCGAGGTAGACGCAACTCCCTCTGGCACCTTGAGTCGAGTCTTTAACTCAATAAGCAACCGTGCTGCAGTCTTCTTTCCTACCCCGGGCACCATACAGAGCCCATCGATGTCATCTGTTGCGAGCACCTGTCGAAGACCAAGCGGAGAATGAACGGACAGGATTGCAAGGCCCATTGAGGGGCCAACGCCATGAGTCGAAATGAGAGTTTCAAACACGCGTCGCTCGTCAAGCGAACCAAAGCCAAAGAGGGTCCCCGCGTCTTCGCGCTGATGGTGATGAATGAAGAGGAACACCTCGGAACCTACCGATCCGATCTGATCGACCACAGCAGGGGTGACTTGGACTCGATACCCCAAGCCTGCAACTTCGATGAGCAGTTCGGCATCGGTACGATCCAACAGTTCTCCTCGCAGGGAGCCAATCATGTGGACGTACCCCGGACTGAAGCGAACTGCACTCCAGCAGTAAAGGCCACATGCGTTAGCGCAATCGCAGCAGCATCAGCGGCGTCGGCAGGGCGAGGCGGTTCATCGAGTTTGAGTAGGACCTGCACCATCTGTTGCACCTGTTCTTTATCTGCGCCGCCGTAGCCAGCTACAGCACCTTTGACCTGATTTGGCGAATACTCCACGACGTCTATGCCCCTGCTCGCCGCTTCGGCCATCACAATTCCCGAGGCCTGAGCAACCGACATTGCTGTTCGCACATTGGTTTGAAACAACACGCGCTCTATGGCCACAGCCTCAGGAGAAAACTCATTCAGTAGTTGGCGAATATCGGCCCAAAGTTCAGCTAGGCGGACGGGAACTGCTGAAGCGGGGTCAGTGCGAAGCACGCCGAGCGCTACGGCTTCGGTCTTGTGGCGAGATACCCGCAAAACGCAATAGCCGCAACGAGTTAAACCAGGGTCAACTCCAAGAACGAACACAGGTTCGATCTTAGTATCAGCGGAGTTCTCACCGTGTGACCCCGAACTCAGCGGTGCCCTGAACCGCTACTGCGCAAGCTGTTCGAGTAAAGCATCGGGGATGTCGAAGTTTGCGTAGACATCCTGCACATCATCGTTCTCTTCTAATGCGTCGATGAGTTTGAGTACGGACCTCACAGCAGCGATGTCGTCGAGCTCAACCATTGATGTGGGAATCATCGTGAGGTCCGAGGAGTCAACCGTGACCCCTTCTTTTTCGAGGGCCGTGCGCAGGATGGATGTCAGGGTTGCCTCGCAAGTAACCGCCCAGAACTCACCATCACGGGCCACATCGTCCGCTCCGGCATCAAGCGCTGCCATCATGATCTCGTCCTCGTCCATGGTTCCAACTACATGGAGGATTCCCTTGCGCTCGAACTGCCAAGCAACGGCACCGGGTTCTGCAATAGATCCACCAAGTTTAGAGAAGGTGGAACGCATCTCTGGGCCCGTACGATTGCGATTGTCAGTGAGGGTCTCGACAAAAACAGCAACCCCGTGACCGGCGTAGCCCTCGTAGTTCACTTCCTCGTAGATAACCCCTTCGAGTTCACCCGTGCCCCGCTTGATAGCCCGCTCAATCGTGTCGATCGGAACAGAGGCGTCTCTGGCTTTTTGGAACATGGTCCGCAAGTTCGGATTCATGTCTGGGTCTCCACCGCCATTCTTTGCAGCCACCTCGACCTGGCGAATCAACTTGGCAAAGAGCTTGCCTCGCTTGACGTCAGCTGCCCCTTTTTTGTGTTTGATTGTTGCCCATTTGGAGTGGCCGGACATGTAGTTCCCCTTTGGTGTTAGCTGCTAGCTGAGCTGCTGCTCTAGGTGTCGCTGTTGGCTGTAGTAACTGGTTCGCTGTACTGGATTGCTGGGTGCAGAAATTCGCTCGGTGTAGAAATTCGGTAGCTACATCGCCAGAAACAGTTGATGGATACGCAAGTCGTCAACGAGTTCTGGATGAAAGATGGACACCATGATTGCACCAGAACGCACGAGCGCGGGTCGAGAGTCAATTGTGGCCAAAACCGTGACTGACTCTCCCACCCTTTCTATAACGGGTGCGCGAATGCAGACAGCGTGGAAAGGCAGTTCTCCCAGAATCGGAATCTGCACCTCTTGTTCAAAGGAGTCCACTTGTCGGCCAAACCCATTACGGCGAGTTGAGATGTCAATGGCCCCCAAGCAACGTTGATCTGCACGGCCATCTTGAATCTCGGCCGAGAGCAGGATTGCTCCTGCGCAGGTGCCGAGGACAGCTTTTCCAGACTGGGCGAATTCAGTAAGCGGTTCGATCAGTTCAAACCGCTCAGCAAGCATCGAAACCGTAGTTGACTCTCCACCAGGCACCACCAGCCGATCAAGGCCCTCAAGATCTGCCGGGATTCGAACCTGGACCACTCGTTCGCCAAGCGACTCGAGTCGGCTTTGATGCAGAGCAAACGCTCCCTGTAGAGCTAAGACGCCTGTGGTCACCAGCCGCGGTCGGCAAGTTTGATATCAAGATCATCCATGCCGATTCCGGTCATCGGAGCGCCGAGATTACGACTGACCTTGGCCAGGATATGCGCATCCATGTAGTTCGTGGTTGCCTCGACAATTGCCTTTGCTCGTGGCGCAGGATCATCTGACTTGAAGATCCCGGAACCAACAAACACAGCCTGAGCACCAAGTTGCATGGCGAGCGCCGCATCGGCAGGCGTTGCAATTCCCCCAGCACAAAACAGCGGCACGGGAAGCTTGCCTGTTTCGGCAATCTCCTGAACAAGCCCAAGCGGTGCACGCAGTTGCTTGGCCCAGTCAAACAGTTCAGCCGAATCAGCCAGCGTCAACGCACGAATGTCTCCGTTGATGGACCGGAGGTGCCGAACAGCTTCAACGATATTGCCAGTGCCTGCTTCGCCCTTGGAGCGAATTAAGCAAGCACCCTCGGAGATCCGGCGAAGGGCTTCACCCAAGTTTGTTGCTCCGCAGACAAACGGAACGGTGAACTTCCACTTATCGATGTGGTGAGCCTCGTCAGCGGGGGTGAGCACCTCTGATTCGTCAATGTAATCGACCCCGAGTGCTTCAAGAATCTGTGCTTCAACAAAGTGACCGATCCGGGCTTTCGCCATGACGGGAATCGTTACCGCAGCTTGGATTCCTTGGATCATTTCGGGGTCACTCATGCGGGCGACTCCACCGTCAACGCGAATATCGGCAGGAACCCGCTCAAGTGCCATGACGGCACACGCACCGGCATCCTCTGCAATCCGAGCTTGCTCAGGATTGACTACATCCATAATGACTCCACCACAGAACATCTCGGCGAGTCCACGCTTGACGAGTTGGGAGCCGGTTGATTGCATGGTGGGTTCAGAGGACGTAGAAGACATGCTCACAGTCTACTTACGCGAGGCACCCAGATTGGGACCGGGGGTCCGGTGAACTCTGCCACTGCTTAATCAAGGCCGTGAGAAGGCTTAGCCGGCTTGCAACTGATCCACAGTGGCTTGGTCAAGCACCCTCGGGCTGGTACCCGCTTCTGGAAGTTCCACGAAGGTAGAACCTGGGGTCAACAACATTGGCTGCCCATCCGCTGAGGTCAGCTTCCAAGCTTGGTCACGAGCGCTGCGCACCCAAGTTCCCACGGTCATTCGGCCCTGGGTAAACACCCAAGCATTGCCAAATCCCAAGGTCTGAGCTTCTGGGGACCGTGAGTCTGCTGCAGATGCGGCATAGGGAGTCTCGAGGACAACCACGTTCGTAGGTGCAATCTGAACCCCATCGGCTGCAAGGTGCCGACGGTTATTCGACCAACGCAACCATGCGCTTCTTGCTGGATCCCAGACAAATCCCAAGGGAGACATGCCGACATTCATATCGAATCCGAGAACTGGGGTTCCTCCGGGGTCTTGCCCGGGGGCAACGTAGTCAAAGAGTTTGTTCGGCAATACGGGTGGCTGATCTGCGTAGGTATAGATCTTTGGAACATCCAGAATCAGGTTATGCGGCGCTTTTTTGGCTTTTGAGCGAGAGTAGGCATCAGGGGCTTGGCTGTGACTCACGCTTTGAATCCATGGGGTGTCGGCCATGACCTGCACCACATTTTCATTTCCACCTGACCATGCGACTAGTGGCCGGCCGAACAGAGCAAGCAAGTCAGGGTCGCTGGTGCGAGCTGAACGGATCGGCCCAACTTGCTGGACGTCCTTTGACTGAAACACGCCCATATAACGGCTGATGCCTTCGACCTTGAGTTCGATCACCATGTCTGCCTGCTCAATCCCGATCTGTGGCATGGCTGCGGGAGAATTGTCCATCTTGGCAACGAGCACCGGGCGGGCAAGAAGTGCCGCCCCTGCGGTGTCATCAAGGTTGAGCTGCACACCGGTCAGCGCTGAAGTTGGCCCCACTGCAATCGTGGTTGTCGGAGCCGTTGTGGTGGTTACGACTTCGGCTTTGGTCTTTGCAGGGGCCGCTGCCTCGTCCTTTTTGCCGCAGCCACTGAGACCCAAACCTGCGACTCCAGAGCCAATGACCACAACGGCGAGCAGGGAAGCTCCCAGAACAAGTTTGTTAGTCGGACGCTTCTGTTGCGAAGCACGCGTAGCTGCGCGGTCTACCACGGGGGTACCTTGGCCAGAATCATCAGCACTGTTGCTGTTGCTGTTGGAGTTGCTCTCATCAGACATGGTCTGCCGCTTTCAGGTTGGCTCTTTCACAGTTCTTGAAGAACTGCGATTCGATAGGTCAGTGGCTGCATCGAGGTGTCAGCAAGGGGTGAACTCTCTTGGCTTGAAGCTTCAGAGACCGGTGCAATCCACATTGGTGTGGTAGGCGCGGGAACATTCGAAAGAGTTGTTCCGGCCGTTTGCATCGCTGAGAATGCAGAGATAAGGCCTGGTGGGTAGCGAGTCAGGTCAATGGCAGCCATATCGGATCGCACGGAGCGCTGCTCCCCTAGGCCAGCTGTCAACTTTCGCGCCCCATAACCTGAGATTCCAAACATCGATATCACCGAGGTTGCATACCGTGCAGAGCCGTCGCGCTGCCTACCGAGCAAGTTGGCAACTACACCTTCGAGTTCGAGCCGACCGAGTCCCTTTGCCAACTCAGTAGTCAAAATCACGGAGCATCCCGATTTGTTTGCTGCCACAAACGCGTTCATAGAGGTCGACTCGAGCAGGTACACCTCGGGGTTGGTCACGCCGCTCGTTGCGCAGAGGCCTTCGAGCAGATTCTCGAGTTGTGGATTCGACCCTGCGCGAAGTGGGCTGAGATCTAGTCCAGCAAGCATTTGCTTGACGCTCGAGGCCAATTTCTCGCGAAGTAGGAGAAACCAGAGTAGAGACAGAACAGCAGCAACCACAGCGCCAACGATGGGTTGAACGAGCATCACAAGACCACCGAGAACTAGGGCTGCGAGTACCCCAAGGAACAGCACATTGTGTTCAAGTCTTTTTGCCGATTTATCGAGGGATGGCTGCGCCTGCATTGCAATGAAGGGTACAGGAGGGTGCCAGCCGCATTGAGTATGGTCCCTTAGCGGACCCTTACCCTGAGCGAGGTGGCCTTTGGTGGCGCTTCATGAGCAGCAGCTATGAGGTCCGAGTAGATCGCCAGGTATTCGTCACAGAGCAGTTCTAAGTCAAACTCCTTGGCCCGCACCATGCCGGCGGCCCGCAGGGACTCGGCCAATTTTGGCTCACGCAAAACTTTGTTGAGCGCCAGTGCCAAGGCGGCAGGATTGCCCGGTTCTACAAGTTCAGCAGCGAGGCCGTGCGAAGAGTTCGCTACCTGCGAATAGCCGGAGATGGACGATGCCACCACCGTGGTCTGGGCTGCCATTGCCTCGAGCAGAATGATCCCGAAGGACTCTCCTCCAAGTGAAGGTGCACAAAATACTGTGGCTGCGCTCATGCGCCGCTCGCGTTCTTGATCGGTAATGCGTCCAAGCCAGTGCACTCGGGGGTCCGGGTAGCGCTGCTTCAGGTCTTCAGTCTGAGGCCCAGTTCCTCCAATCCAGATCTGGGTGTCATCTGGTAGCTCAGCGGCTGCTCGCAGCAGGACCTCGAGGCCCTTTCTTGGTTCATGGCGGCCAAGAAAGAAAACCGTAGGAGACGAACTAGGCCAAGGCTCAGCGTTACGAAACCGGTCTCCTTCAACTCCGTTGAACAGCACACGGACATCGTCTTTCATGACATCGGCAACCATGAGCTTTGCTTCTTCTGACACAGCGACACGGGCATCGAGGCGGTTGCCAAACCATGTGGCAAGAGCCGAGAGTTTTTTATAGGCCGGCTGCTCGCCGGCAGCATGGAAGGTGCCAACTAGCGGTGCAGTCTTGAGTAGCGCAGCAGTCACGGTTGGGCCGGGAGCCAAGGGTTCGTGCAAGTGAACCACATCAAAGTCTTCATCCCACAGAGCTCGCATCGTGCGAAGTTGCGCTGGAATGTCTGGGGCAATAGGCGCAACTGAACCATTCGTTGCAGTTGGAATGCTGCTACCAAGGGGTATTACGAATACCTCTGGAGGCGGGCCATCGCACGGTGCAAGTACGAGAGCCTCGTGGCCACGCCTGCGCAAGGAGCGAGCGAGTGCCAAAACTTGTCCCTGTACTCCCCCAGGGATACTTACGCTGTAGGGAGAGACCAGGCCGATTCGCACCTGCGCACACTACGCGTCCTAGCGGCCCTTTTCCTTCTCGGCTTGCACCCACCCGGGCTGAGGTAATCCAAGAGCCGCAAAGTCGCTTGGCCAATTTGGCTGCAACACATGCCATTGGGTGGGATCCCGGCAAATGAGTATTTCGAGTGCGTGTGCCACATCTTGAGTGACTCGCTGCACATCAGCTCGGAGCCGACCTCGACGTTGTGTATCAAGGGGCGGCAAGACCACTGCATGGTGGTTGTTCCCTTGAACGAACACTGCAACTGGAACAAGGGGTGCTCCGCTTCTGAGCGCCAGCAGAGCTGGGCCGCCAGGCAAGGTGGTTCGTTCACCAAAGAACTCGACTGCAATCCCGTCACCAGTCAGGTCTCGATCACTCAATAAACACAGCACCGAACCAGCGCTCAGAGCTCCGGCTAGTTCAACAGCTGCCGTCGGGCCTACCGGAATCACGTTCAACCCCAATTGGTCTCGACGATAGGTCAGGAACCAGTCGAATAGCTCTGGCGGTTCGAGATGCTCAACCGCAGCCGCCACCGGAATGTTATGAGTCATCACCAGCCAACGACTCGCCGACTCCCAACTACCAAAGTGCGGAATTGCTGCAAGGACACCCTGTCCGTTCTGAGCCGGAATAATCAGATGCTCGAGGCCTTCGTAGGTAAAGGTTCGATCAAGCTCATCCATGGTGAGCGAGGGGAGCCGCAGAGCATCCAGCCAGTACCTTCCAAAGCTCTGAAACACCTGCTCGACTTTTTCTTCGAGCTGCGCCTCCGTAATTGGGGCGTCTTTGGGAAGAGGCCAGGTCTGCTTCTTGGGGTCGGGAGTCACTCCATCGAGAACTAAGCCATAGATGCGTCGCAAGTAACGTTCGATCACGAGTCGTTCATCTGCGGAGCGGTGGGCAAAAGCGCCACTCGCCGCTTTGACCATCGGCCGAGCTAGCGAAGACGGGAGGTGCTCAGCAAGCGCAGAGGCCACCTGAAGTTTGCGAACTGAAAGCTCCATGGCTTGTGCCGGCGCTCAGGCAGGCGGGCGCCGTGAACCGCTTGAGCGACCCCGGCCGCTGCTGCGTGCCTGCCAACGCTGCGCCACGGTTGGGTCAGCACTGCGTGGTCGCCTCCGCCGCCGATCACTCAGGGCTGGAGTTTGACGGGTCGCTTGGCCCCACACCTTGATAAAGCGCTGTGCAGCAGTGATCAGATTGAGTACCACGATCAAGGCCAAAATTGGGATGAGGAGATTTCGATAGAACAGCAGGCCGATGGCGAGGAGCACGAACCGCTCGGCGCGCTCCACAATCCCAGTATGAGCGTCGAACCCCAGAGCGTCTGCCTTGGCCCGGATATACGACACGATCGATGCAGTGATGTAACCAGCCACTGGCAACATGACGACCCAAGCGCGCCCATCGCTCTCGACGAGGTAGTAGGTGATGCCACCAAAGAGCAATCCATCAGTAACTCGATCTGAAACCGAATCAAAGAACGCACCCCTCAAGGAGGACTTACCCGAGGCCTTCGCAACAGCTCCATCTAACAGGTCAGGGATGCCAGTCAGAATCAGCAAGAGGAGTCCTAGATGCAGGTGGCCCGAGCCGATAGCAACGGAGGCAAAGACTGCCATCACGATGCCAGTGGCAGTAATGACATCTGCAGAAATTCCGGCCTTCTTGAGGCTGTTCCCGATGGGCTTTACTGCTGCATCAACTTGTGTGCGCCATTTACCGTCGAACATGTGACTCCTCGCAGGAACTCCTGCCTCACAATCTAGATGCAGTACTCAAGAACGCAGTACTCAAGAATGCAGTACTCAAAAGATTTCATCGGACTGTTAGAAATGAGTGCTAACTACAGTTAGCACTGTAGCCCGATTTAGGGAAAATGTGAAGTATCAGCAGTATTACTGCTCTGAAGTGTCAGCAGTACTACTGCTCTGCTGGATCAGCCACAGCAGGAACACTCAGGCTGGCACCAGCGACGTCCTCGGGGTCGAACTGAGTCCAGTCCTCGGGGTTCTCTTCGGAGAAGCCCTCGATCACGGCGCCGTTCACTCCATCCACTAGCACGATTCCGCGCTTTGTCGGCGGGTTCTCATTCGAGTAGGCCAGGATGCGCCAGGTTGGACGTGACAACCATCCACGCCAAGCCATCTGTGCAGCAGCATGGCCAACAGGAAAGCCCACCTCTGCAGATGCACTCACTAATGCATCAGACTCATCGACTTTCAGAGTCCACCCGGCGACCATGCCGTAGGCCCCGAAGGCGACGAGGCCAACACCGGCCCATAGGGTCCCCAGATTCACCAGAGCGGAGCTCTCCCCTTTGGCTGCATAGAGCGCCACGGCTCCGAGCCCAAAGATCAGATACAGCATTGCTGGGATTCGGCGGCGGTTGTTGTTTGGGAATGTTTGCGGTCCAACAAACCCAGAGAGGTCTAAGTCCTCTGGCAGGACATCCACGAACTCGCCATCACTGAGATCTGCTTCAAGCTGGACGGCAGCATCCTCGAGTTCAGCAGGTTTCTCTGATTCGGTCATTGCTCAACGGTAGCTGTTCGAGGGGTCTCATCTGAAGTAGGCCAGCAGGGTTGCAGCGCAGTCCAGACATCCTTCAAAGCCACTGGCATCACTTGGGAACCGCCGACCACGGCCATGAAGTTGGAATCCCCAACCCACCGGGGAACGCAATGCACATGCAAATGGTCCGTCTGTGAGCCTCCAGCCGCTCTGCCCAGATTCACGCCCACGTTGACACCGTCACAGTTCAGCTTCGACTTGAGCGCCGAAACCCCGTCGCGCACCAGCGCCCACAACTCTGCAAACTCATCGGGTTCAAGATCTTCAAGGTCCGCAACTGCCCGATTGGGAAGAACCATCAGATGCCCCGAGGTGTAGGGAAATCGATTGAGAATGACAAAACAGTGCTGCCCTCGGTGCAAAATAAACGTCTCGGAGTCTTCTGCTCCGCACTGAAGAATACGCTCAAACAACGATCGAGGGTTACCCGGTGAGCGGTCCGGTTCTGGCAGCTGACCCGGCAGAGCGCGACGGGAATCTGGGTCTCCAGTGACGTACAAGGACCGCCAGGTTGCCCAGAGTTGGTCAAGAGGCATCGTTCACTCCGAAGCAGTAGTTGAGGTGATTGGACAGCGGCTCCATAGGGTCACTTCTTCGATGCAACCTGAGCGGCGAGCCTGTCGACAAAGGATGCAAGGGGAACGTCACGTTCGACCTCGTTGCCGCGCGGGTTGACACCGACTGTTCGGTGCTCAACATCGCTCTCTCCAACCACAAGTACGAAGGGCAGCTTCTCGCCCTTGGCGCGGCGAATTCGATTGCCAAGTGTCTCGTCTGCATCGGCAACTTCCACTCGAAACCCCGCCCCGCGCAGCTCTGCTGCGACCTCATGTGCGTAGTCGGCGTGGGCCTCTGACACGGGCAAGATCTTGGCCTGCACGGGAGACAACCAGGCTGGAAATGCTCCTGCGTAATGCTCAACGAGCACGGCAAAGAATCGCTCCACTGACCCAAAGAGTGCACGGTGAATCATGATCGGCCGATGCTTCTCGCCGTCGTTTCCGATGTAGGTCATCTCGAAGCGCTGAGGAAGTTGGAAGTCCACCTGAATCGTCGACATCTGCCAGGTCCTACCAATCGCATCTCGCGCCTGAACAGAAATCTTGGGACCATAAAAGGCGCCACCACCGGGATCCATGACCAGATCAATATCCATGGCAGTTGCAGCCGCGCGGAGGGCCTCAGTTGCCTCGTCCCACTCCTCATCGGTGCCGACTGCCTTTTTCTCTGGTTTGGTAGAGAGTTCAAGGTAGAAGTCATCAAGGCCGTAATCGCGGAGAAGGTCAAGAACGAAGGTCAGAATGGATCCGAGCTCGGCACCCATCTGCTCTTTGGTCGTAAAGATGTGGGCGTCATCTTGGGTCATTCCTCGCACTCGAGTCAGACCATGCACTACGCCTGACTTCTCGTAGCGGTACACCGTTCCAAACTCAAACATCCTGAGTGGCAGTTCTCGATACGAACGCTGCCTGCTCTTAAAGATCAGAATGTGAAACGGGCAATTCATTGGTTTGAGGTAATACTGCGTTCCAGTTCCCTGAACCGGTTCAATGGCTGCGAGGCCACCTTCGCCACTTGCTCCAGTATCTACCGCAGAATCAGCATCAGAATCAGAATCGGCGTGGCTGTGGTCATGGTCGATTTCCATCGGAGGAAACATGCCGTCGGCAAACCACTGCAGATGCCCGCTGGTTTCGAACAGGTTCGACTTGGTGATGTGTGGGGAATACACAAACTCGTAATCAGCCTGTTCATGGCGGACCCGCGAATAGTCCTCCATCAAACGTCGGATGATGCCACCCTTGGGGTGGAACACGGCCAGACCAGAGCCGATCTCTTCGGGGAATGAAAAGAGATCAAGTTCAACGCCGAGTTTGCGATGGTCTCGCTTGGCTGCTTCTTCTTGTCGATGCAGATGGGCCGCAAGATCCTTCTTGCTTGCAAACGCTGCTGCGTAGATTCGCTGCAGCATGGGATTGAGCTCACTCCCCCGAAAATATGCCCCTCCGTGACGAGTCAGTTTGAAATGCCCGAGACGGCCAGTACTCGGCACATGAGGACCGCGACACATGTCCACAAACTCGTCGGTGTTTCGATAGAAGCTGATCTCGGTGCCGCTACCAACTTCACCGTCGGCCTCTTCCCCCGCGGCAGCAAGTTCCATAAACACCCTCTTGTAGGGGTGATCAGCCATGAGTTGCAGTGCAGCGTCTAGCGGCAGTTCAAAGCGCTCAAAGGGCTGATCTGCCGAGATAATCTGCCGCATTTTTTCGTCGATGCGTAGAAGATCTTCATCGGCGAAACTCCCACTGCCCGGTAATTCGAAGTCATAGTAAAAGCCGTCCTCAATGGGCGGGCCACCAGCGAACGTTGCTCCAGGCCACAACTCCAAAACGGCCTGAGCCATGACGTGTGCAGTGGAATGGCGAAGATGCTCCAGTGCTTCGGAATCCCGATCAGTAATGATCCGGATCTCCGCACCATCTGGTAGCGGAGCGGATAGGTCCGCTGCTGCACCGTCAACCTCGATGACGAGCGCAGCGCGAGCAAGGCCTGCGCCGATCGACAAAGCCAGATCGGCGCCTGTGGCACCCGCGTTGAGAGAGCGGGAGGAACCATCAGGCAAGGTGATTTCAATCTCGGACATGCACACAAACTAGTGGGGACTGTGAAAGCGACTGAAACCAACTGTCGCCGCAGCCTTCTAGGATGTTGGGTTGTGTTCGATCCGACTATGCATGCGAGCTTCATCCCGGGAGACCCTGCTCGTATGGCGCGCTTGGCATTCTGGTCCCTAGAGACCCCGATCGATTTCACCGAGACTGCTGATCCAACTAGTGCTCATCTCACGAGTGCTCATCCAACTAGTGATGATCCAACTAGTGATGGGCCAACTAGTGATGGGCCTACAACCAGTCCTGAAGATGCGGAATCAGTTCGAGTCCTCCTACCATCCGATTCAGGGATCGTTGAACAACTCGTCACTGCGCAGGTATTCGATGTGGCCACCGTTCTTGATCAACTCGTACGCCTCCACCTAGACGACCCAGCCGTTTCGCCCAGCGTTCAGGCTTGGGCACTCGTAGCCCGAACGGCCCTAGAGCTGATTGCGAAGGGTCGGATTCAGCCGGGAATCTCAGAGAGTGGCCAGGACGCTTGGGCTATTGGGCCACTAGATGAACGAGATCGCCAGGTGCGCGCTGCCCTAGCCGGTTGGATCCCTCCAGCTGCGCACTGTGTGGCTCTTGAGAGTGCGACATCCTCTTTACGGGCTAACACAGCTACGACCAATCCGCCGGGAGGCGAAGCGGCAAGTCAGATCAGCCAACTGCGCATGATGACTGCGGAAGAAGCAGTGACGGGCATGTACGCAGCGATTGCAGATTCGCTCCCTCGAACAGCCGCTGCTGGCACAGTTTCTCGGCAGCGCGCCTGGCACAGTCGGGCAGCGGTTGACGTATCAAGTTTGCGGCCATACCTAGTGGGGTCTGATGCTGCTGAGCGCACGATTGTGGGCCTGCGACTCAGCCTTCCCACCGAGGAAGAGGCTCCATTCACCATCAGACTGCAGGTGCGTTCGGCCGTCGACCCTTCTCAAGTGGCCGATGCCGCGGACCTATGGGCGGGAACTGCGATTGGGTTCGATGAACATGCAGAGTCAGATCTGTTGTTGGCATTACGTCGAGGTGCGCGTCTGTTTCCGCCGCTCGCAGAGCTTCTCAATCAGGCACAACCCGTTGGTCTTGAAGTGGACGACGCTCAGGGAATGGCGCTGTTTGGATCCTTAGCTACTGACCTCGGCGGGGCCGGAATCGAGGTGCTTATTCCGAGTGCAATGACCTCCAAGTTGAGGGCCACTGCCCATGCAGAACCGCCTCCGGGGACTGGAGACCAGCCGCCAACCTTTGATTTAGCAACCGTTTGTGAACTCACTTGGAAGGCAACTCTTGACGGCGAGCCAGTCTCGGAAGAGGAACTCTCGGCCCTAGCAGCTAGCCGGCGACCGCTCGTGCGACTTCGAGGTTCTTGGGTGGTGGTTGACCCCTCGGTTGTGGCAAAGCTCGGACGACGGGACAAGCTATCGGCTACTGACACGTTGGCCGCCGCTCTTGGCGGAACTGTCACCATCGAAGACGAACCCGTAGAAATTACTGTTGGAGGTGCGGCAGCCGAGTTTGCCGACCGCTTAAGGTCAGCCTCTAGGCCGCACGAATTGCCAGAACCAGAGGGATTAGTCGCAACTCTGCGCCCCTATCAGCGGCGCGGGGTCGCATGGCTGAGCGAGATGGTCAAAATCGGCCTCGGCGGGGTGCTTGCCGACGACATGGGCCTGGGCAAGACCATCCAACTTATTGCTCTGCATCTGCATCGCC
Source organism: Bifidobacterium breve (assembly GCA_945888825.1). GTDB lineage: Bacteria > Actinomycetota > Acidimicrobiia > Acidimicrobiales > Microtrichaceae > IMCC26207. Next base: position 14,918 of record CAMDAT010000022.1, read on the forward strand.
TTGAGCAGGCAACGGGCCCGACCTTGGTGGTTTGTCCCGCATCGCTAGTCGGCAACTGGCAGCGTGAGGTAGCCCGATTCGCTCCCTCGCTGAAAGTACACCGGTATCACGGCTCACAGCGCTCGATCAAAGATGTCGGTCGCGGCGACATTGTGCTCACCACGTACGGGATTCTTCGACGAGATTGCGACCAACTCGCTCAGCAACATTGGGGAAGTCTGGTCGCAGACGAGGCCCAGCAGGTCAAGAACCCCTACTCCTCAACGGCGAAGGCGCTGCGGCGGATCCCCGCCGATGCCCGTATTGCTATGACTGGCACCCCAGTCGAGAACCGCATGACAGAACTCTGGGCGCTGCTCGATTGGACAACCCCTGGCCTGCTTGGCTCACTCGAGACATTTCGTCGCACGATCGCGATTCCCGTGGAGCGCGATCGAGACGAGCTCACAACTGAGCGTTTTGCCCGGCTGCTCTCGCCATTTCTTTTGCGTCGCAGGAAGGAGGACCCGGAGATTGCGCCGGAGCTTCCTCCCAAGACCGAAACCGACCATCCAGTTACTCTCAGCAGCGAACAAGCCGGTTTGTACCGCGCTGTTGTTGAAGAGATCCTGGAGTCAATTGAGCGCGCCGAGGGAATGGCCCGACGAGGTCTTGTGCTGAAACTGCTCACCGCACTGAAACAAATCTGCAATCACCCGGCGCAGTACCTGCGTCAGCCGGGACCGCTCTTAGGCCGATCTGGCAAGCTCGAGTTGTTTGAAGAACTCGTCTCGGCAATCACTGATGCTGGTGATTCCACCTTGGTGTTTACCCAATACGTAGTCATGGGCCAACTGCTCATGACTCGACTTGCAGAAATGGGAATACCGGCTCAGTTCCTTCAGGGCTCGCTCTCCTTGCGCGCCAGATCAGAGATGGTAGATAAGTTCCAAGCTGGCGAGTTCCCGGTGTTTATTATCTCGCTGAAGGCCGGCGGAATAGGCCTGAACCTGACCCGAGCAACCCACGTGGTGCACTACGACCGCTGGTGGAACCCAGCTGTAGAGAATCAGGCCTCGGATCGTGCCTGGCGAATCGGCCAAGACCGGCCAGTTCAGATTCATCGCCTGATTTCTGATGGCACGATTGAGGACAGAATTGCCACCGTTCTGAGCCAGAAACAAGCACTCGCCGAGGCTGTGGTGAGCGGCGGGGAAGCTTGGTTGACCGAACTGAGCACAGCCGAACTCGGAGACCTTGTGCGCCTCGGAGGAGAGGATTCCTAGTGAACCCAACTGAAGAGTTAGGACGCAGATTTTGGGGACGAGCTTGGATTAGTTCGCTTGAAGCCCGAGGCAACGGCAACGAGACCCGATTGCAGCGCGGCCGGTCCGATGCACGACGTGGTGCCGTCCACGAACTCACCCTGAACTCGGGCCATATTGCCGCCCGAGTTGTAGGAGCCCATGGCGAGATCTTTGCGCTCGATATTGCTGTTCGACCGCTGGCACAATCGGAGTGGGAACAAGTTGCAGATGCCGTGGCAGGCAAAGCTGTGCACCTAGCTGCCCTACTCGATGGCGAACTCCACGCTGGGGTCGTGGACGATGCGCTCGCCGTTGAAGTTCAGCTACTTCCCCAGATGTCAGAGCTTCGCCCCGACTGCACCTGCGATGAATGGAACGAGCCATGCAGGCATGCCGCTGCAGCGTGTTTTGTGGTGGCTGAAGAAGTGGACCGCGACCCATTCGCACTTTTCTTGCTGCGCGGCATGGCCCGTGAGGAGTTCATCTCGCTAGTGCGAACTAGGCGGGCGGCGGCTGCTGGCACAGTGATTGCGCCCCCGCGCCAGGAGGCACCCGCTGGGGTACTCGCCCAGGACGCGTGGCGGGGCCACCAACTGAATGACCCGCTGCTCGCTCCCCCAGAGATTGTCCATACGCGGCGGCTCACGCATGCCTCGCACGGACCGGGCCGATACTCACCCTGGGATGCACAGATTCCGGCCCAACATAAGGTCAGTACCGAGCGAGTAGACGCGCTTGCTCTGGACGCAGTCGAACGAGCCTGGTCAATGATTGTGGATGCCCAGCCATCTGGCCTTGACAGCAGCGCAACAGCCGATCTTGCTCGACGAGCTACTTTGGCCGGGTCAGTCCTAGCCACTGCTGAACTCGCAGACTATGCGGGCGTGACACCTCAACGCCTAACGGCTTGGGCTCGGGCTTGGGACATGGCCGGCGATGCCGGCGTTGCCGTGATTGCCGATTCCGATTCTTGGTCCACCGACCAACAACTGCTAGCCGAAGGCAGGCAACGCCTAGTCGAGATGGGCCACTCCCAAAGGTCAATCGCGCTGAACTATCACAGCCTGCGCATGAGTGAAGGCCTGCTCCTTGTTATCGGACCGGACCAGAAGTGGTATCGGCTTGCTGGTTCAGGGTTACGCCAAGACATGCGCTTAGAAGAGCCACCATCTGAAGACATTCGAGACCTGATCGAGGAACCAA
>CAMDAT010000023.1 GCA_945888825.1 Bifidobacterium breve
AGCCCGAGCCAGTACCAGCACCAGAACCAGCACCTGAGCCTGAGCCAGCGTCAGCCCCCGCCGCCGAGCCTTGGGCCGAACCACTGGCGCCGCTACCACCTGAACCAGAACCCTGGCCTGAGCCCGAGCCTGTACCCGAGCCTGCACCCGTACCCGAACCACCACCAGCTCCCGAACCACCACCAGCTCCCGAGCCAGCGAAACAGCGCGAGCAGCGGAACCTGTTCGAGCCTGGTGTCAGCAAACCCCGCGCCGCCGCTGCAAAGCCGACTCCTACAGCGAGTGCTGCCCTACCGGACTCGTTGATATCCATCCTGACGGGCCTCGACCCTCAGTCTGTTCGTGATGCTTCACCCACCTTTGCGCCGCTTCTAGCAACCCTTCAGGATGGGGAAACCGTGAGTGCACTGATTCAGGGCTGGGTCAAAGGATCGGCCTGCATTGTGGCGCGAACAGATCGTCGCCTCATCCTCGTGGTGAGTCGGACTCCGAAGGCGTTGGTGCAGTCGCTCAATGTGTCCACCGTAGAAATCTCGATCAGTCAGCCTGACCGGCAGGGGTTCAGCACGATGCGGCTCCTTGATGGAACAAAGATGCTGCAGGTACAGGGCATCCGTGATGCCGGAAGTGCCAGACAATTGCAGCAGGGCCAAGCAGGACAGCAGCGATCTGCGCCCGATGGCCAGGGTCAAGGCTTCTTCTAGAACAGACTGCAAAACTAGGTGCCGCAGAGTCCCGCAGAGTGCCCCCATAGGGTCAGACAGTTCTCACCGAAAGTGCAACCGTATGGCCGTCGATCTGCCCGCCGTGCGGCAGCGAAAGCTCGCTAGTTGTGCTGTCTCCCTCATCCGCAACGGTAATCACCGTAGAGGTGGCGAGCACTTGCTCAGACATCCACTTCATATGAGGGTCGATCCCCTCAGCGAGTTCAGCGGGCATCAGCAGGGTGAGTTCGATTCGATCAGTTACCTGCAGTCCCTCATCCTTTCGCGCTTGTTGAACCATGCGAACCAAGTCGCGGGCCATTCCCTCAGCTGCTAGCTCGGCAGTGACGTGAACGTCGAGTTCGACCACGGCATCGCTGCCGCGCAGTGGGGCAGCGGCGACGCCTTCGCGTGGCTCAAGAGCCAACTCGAACTCCTCGGTGTTGAGCACCTGCTCGGCCACAGTGACTGTCCCATCGGGGTTCTGGGTCCAGTCGCCGGCCTTTGCTGCCTGAATGACCTGCTGAACAGCCTTGCCGAGACGCGGTCCAAGTACTGCAGCGCGAGGCCGAAGAATGAACTGCCCTACCGAGGTCAGATCATCGGTGAGTACTACCTCTTTGACGTTCACTTCGTCACGAATCAACGCTGTCAGTTCTGCAAGACCAGAGGTTGTGCGACTTGCCACAGTGAGCTTGCTCAGGGGCAGGCGAGCACGGAGTCGTCGTTCCTCTCGGAGCCCGAGTGCAACTGAGCACACCTCCCGCACCTGATCCATATGCGTGACTAAGTCAGGGTCATGTCGCAGGTCGTCCGAGGTCGGCCACGGTTGCAGATGCACACTTGCATCCCCAAGGGGTCCTTCTCCGCATAGGCCTAAGTAGATCTCTTCGGCAACGAGCGGCAGCAATGGTGCGACCACCTTGACCAGAGTGCACAACACTGTGAAGAGCGTGTCGTACGCGTCCTCTTTATGTTGTTTTGTAACCGAGTCCGTACCACTCCCGGGTGCCCAGAAACGCTCTCGGGATCGGCGGATGTACCAATTGTTGAGGGCATCTAGGAACAACTGAACCTCGGCGCAGGCACCGGCAATGTCGTAGGCGTCCATTCTGGCGGTGACGGAGTCAATGAGAGCGGCTGTCTTTGCCAAGATGTAGCGGTCGAGCAAGCCTGTCGCATCCGTGCGCCGTTGTGCGGTGTAGCCGTCGGCATTCGCGTAGAGCGTAAAGAATGAGTAGGCGTTCCAGATGGGGTTGATGACTAAGCGAACAACTTCGGTGATGTCTGAAGCATCCGTTGCAATTCGCAGGTCTCCGCCGCGCAGGATGGGAGAAGACATCAAGTACCACCGAAGAGCATCGGAGCCGTGAGACTCGAACACCTCTACTGGGTCGGGGTAATTGCGAAGCTTCTTTGAGAGCTTGCGTCCCTCGTTGTCGAGAACCACGCCGTGGCAGATCACATTTGAAAATGCTGGTCGATCGAAGAGTGCTCCCGAGAGCACATGCAAGGTGTAGAACCAGCCGCGGGACTGTGCAATGTATTCGACAATGAAATCAGCGGGGGAGTGCTCATCGAACCACTGTTGATTCTCGAAGGGATAGTGCACCTGAGCAAAGGGCATGGATCCTGACTCAAACCAGCAATCAAAGACTTCTGATACCCGCCGCATGGTGGACTCGCCGCTTGGGTCATCCGGGTTCGGCCGAGTCAGGTCGTCGATAAAGGGCCGGTGCAGATTCTCTGGCCGTACGCCGAAGTCTCGTTCGATCTCGTCTAGTGACCCGTACACGTCAATGCGGGGATACTCGGGGTTGTCGCTTCGCCAGACGGGAATTGGAGAGCCCCAGAAACGGTTTCTGGAGATGGACCAATCTCGGGCACCTTCGAGCCATTTGCCGAACTGCCCGTCTCGCACATGGGACGGAATCCAGTTGATCTCCTGATTGAGTTCAACGAGGCGGTCTCGGATAGCAGTGACTTCCACGTACCAAGATGAGACGGCCTTGTAAATGATTGGTGTGTCTGTGCGCCAGCAATGGGGATAGTTGTGGTCGTAGGTATCGTGACGAATCACGATTCCAGCAGCCTTGAGGTCCGAAATGATCAGCGGGTTGGCGTCAAAGACATTCTGTGATTGGTAGTCGGTTACCTCTGCAGTGAAGCGGCCAGAGTCATCTACCGGGCAGACCAGAACAATGCCATTGGCTTCGCACACACGCTGATCATCCTCACCAAAGCCGGGTGCCATATGCACCACGCCCGTGCCGTCATCGTCGGTGACGTACTCGTCGATCAGCACTCGAAAGCTGTCAGGGTGACTAGCGAAATACTCGAACATCGGTCGGTATCGCAGCCCCCCGAGTTCTGAGCCTGTCAGTTGAGCAATCACACGGTGACCCTCGCCAAGTTCATGCTCATATTTCGACACAGCGTTTGCGCCGATCAGCACTCGTCGTCCGGCGCGGCTACCCGAGGCAATCTCTACAACGGAGTAGGTAACTTCTGGACCCACCGCAAGAGCCAGGTTTGAGGGCAAGGTCCAAGGTGTGGTGGTCCAAGCCCAGATCTCGGCGCCGTCACTGCCCTGCAGGGCAGTTGGCAAGTCGGCCGCCTCGCCACTGATTGCCTCAAGAGAGAACGCAACAGTCAACGCAGGATCTTGTCTCGGGCGCGTTGCATCATCTAGACGAATCTCAAAATTGGACAGTGGCGTTTCCGCAGCCCAGGAATATGGCATGACTCGGTAGGCCTCATACACCAAGCCCTTCTCATAGAGCTGAGAGAACGCCCAAATCACCGACTCCATATACGTGGCGTCCATGGTCTTGTAATCGTTTTCGAAGTCCACCCAACGGGCTTGGCGACTGACGTAGCGCTCCCATTCTTGGGTGAACTGAAGTACTGAGGACCGACATTGATCATTGAACTTGTCAATGCCGTATTCCGTTATCGCAACTCGACCAGACACACCGAGTTCTTTCTCGGTCTGCATCTCTGCCGGCAAACCATGGCAGTCCCAGCCGAAGCGCCGCTCGACTCGTTTGCCCAGCATGGTTTGATAGCGAGGAACCACGTCCTTGACATAGCCCGTGAGCAAGTGGCCGTAGTGCGGCAACCCGTTGGCAAAGGGAGGCCCGTCATAGAAGACAAACTCGGTGTCCTGACCCCCGCCAGCCTCTACTTGGTCAACGGAGCGCTCAAAGGTGTTTTGTTCAGCCCAGCGGTCAAGGATTCGCCGCTCAATGGCAGGAAAGTCGCCTCGGGTGGGAACAGTCGGGTACGGCTGATCAGACTCGGGTGAAGCATCAGATGGGGGCATGGACATGTGAGTTCTGGACTCCGGATGACGTGAGGGAAGCGGATGCAGGACTACTCCGAGTTGCCGAGCAGTGCAAGCGGTGCCTCATCCTACTGCCGAGCTTCAATGCCTTCTCATTGGGCGGCCACACAGTCAGAGCCAGCCCGAGCCGGCCAGAGCCCGTCCGACTACTCGAGTTCGATATCCCATCGGTCGAGGCAGTCCGAACAACGGTAAGCGACGATGTCGCCCGGCCGAAAGCCTTGGCTCCCGTCCTCTTCCAAATACGGCCGAGTCAGCAAGTGGCACGTGCCACCACAGTCCACGCACAGGATCTGCTCAGGTGCGAGCACCTCGGATCCACTCCGCTCGTCATGGCCAGTGCCAGTGTCATGGCCAGTCCCAGACCCGTAGAAATCTGACTGATCACTCATCGATTTGCGCATCTCGCTCGTACTGCCACGTAGTTGCCATCCGGAGTCGGTGTTTGGCACCACCTAGGTTGGGGTCACCGCTCTCATAACCCGAGTCTCCGTGGTACATCGCGACAATCTCAGATCCGTCTACTGCAATACGAGTCGCAAAGTGCTCAAAGGGTCGAGTCTCGGCCGCTGCGAACACGGCCGAAACGGTTTCAAAACGCAGCAGCTGGCTCAACGTAATGAAGGTCGGGGGAGTGAGACCAACCTCGCCAGCGGCACGCAGTTCAAGTACCCGAGCTGGTAGTTCCCATCGATATTCACGAATTTCACCGTCATCAACGGTGACCTCGCCCGAGTTCTCACGCCAGGGTGCAATAAAGAACGCAGTGCTAAAACGCTTTGGAGTTTCAGGCGGCGGGGTCCAGTGTGACCAGCGCCTCAGATCAGCCACCTGCAGAAACAGGTTGGCTTCCTCGCGTGCCTCACGAACTGCGGCTACTGCGGCAGAGCGTTCAAGGTCCCGGTCATTCAACTGCAGGTCATTCAACTGCGGGTCCGTGAGTTGGGCTGTTTGTGTTTGCGCCGTTTGGATTCCTGCCGACTCGAAATCTTCAGGATCAATGCGCCCACCAGGAAATACCCACATGCCGCCAGCAAAAGCAAGATCGCGATTGCGTTTCAACATGAGCACAGTGATTCCCGCAGGGCTATCTCGTAAGACGATCACCGTGGCAGCAGGAATGGCTGACGGGTCCCAGAGTGGCCCTTCGACTGACCCTGCTCGAAGAGCAGATGTTGAAGGCACTCGTTCAGTCGGGTCCACCGCTTCACGGTAGCCCCAATGGGCCGCGCCACCGATATTGAGTCGCCTCTTGTCGCTTCGCGCAGTTTCCCAGAACTCAGTGCCACAAATCTCACCGCTTGTGGTGATGTTCGCCTCACTCCGCGCGATCCCAAAATTCTTTAAAAAAGTCTTCCTGATAGTGTTGACAGCAGAGTAGTTACGCGTCTGTAATTACATGCCTGCACCACCACATCTAGGGTGTGACCTCGGAACTGCCCCTACATGTGGTGGTTCCGGAAGAAAACTGCAGCAACTAAGAGACATGTGGCACAGCGGCCAGGGTGGCAGCTTCGAAGGCCAGATATCTACATCCAGCACACAAAAAGACGAGAAGTCAGGGAACGGGGAAATCGAGTGGCAATTTCAGAAGATCTGAGAGAAATCGAAGTATTAGAGGGGCAAGATGCCGAGGCATCAGGGATCGGTATCCAGATGCGAGTTGCCAAGCGCGACGGCACCCTCGAGCCGGTTGATCTGAACAAGATCGTCCGCGCCGTTGCTCGCTGCGCTGCAGGTTTAGAAAACGTCGACGCCATGCGAGTAGCTACTCGCACCATTTCCGGACTCGTCGATGGAGCAACCACCGAAGAACTCGACAACTTGTCGATCCGAACTGCGGCTGCCTTCATTGCAGAGGAGCCCAACTATTCCAAGCTTGCAGCTCGCCTGTTGGCAACAGTGGTGGACAAAGAAGTCCAAAACCAAGACATCTACTCCTTCTCCCAGTCAGTCGCACTCGGTAGCGCTCAGGGCGTCATTGGCCCCGAAACCGCCGCAATGGTGGCTACTCACGCTCGCAAGCTCAATGACGCGATTCTCCCGGAGCGCAACTGGCTCTATGAGTTCTTCGGTCTGCGCACGGTCTATGACCGGTACCTCCTGCGCCACCCAGAGACACGCAGCGTGATCGAGACCCCGCAGTACTTCTTGTTGCGCGTGGCTTGTGGTCTCTCCACCTCCCCTGAAGAGGCAATCGAGTTCTACCAACTCATCTCTTCGCTCGACTATCTGCCTTCCTCGCCCACGCTGTTCAACTCGGGAACCACGCATCCCCAAATGTCGAGCTGCTACCTGCTTGATTCCCCAGAAGACAACCTTGATGCAATCTACGATCGCTATCGCGATGTTGCCCGCCTTTCGAAGCATGCCGGCGGAATCGGACTCTCCTACAGTCGAATCCGTTCGCGTGGCTCCCTTATCAGGGGTACAAACGGCCTATCGAACGGCATTGTTCCGTGGCTCAAGACCCTTGACTCCTCAGTAGCCGCAGTCAACCAGGGCGGGCGCCGCAAGGGTGCAGCCTGTGTGTATCTAGAAACTTGGCATGCCGATATTGAGGCTTTCCTTGAGCTCAAAGAAAACACGGGTGACGGCGCCCGACGGACTCACAACCTCAACCTGTCCAACTGGGTTCCCGACCTGTTTATGGAACGAGTTGAACAAGACTGGCAGTGGTCGCTGTTCGATCCCAAGAAGGTGCCACACCTAGTCGACCTTTTCGGCGATGAGTTCCGTGAGGCGTACCTGCAGGCAGAGAACGAGGGCTTGTACGAGGAGCAGATTCCGGCTCGTCAGTTGTATAGCCGCATGATGCGAAGCTTGGCCGAAACCGGAAACGGCTGGATGACCTTCAAGGACGCCTCAAACCTGAAGTGCAACCAGACTGGTACCAACTCCGCCGATGGAACCCCCAACGTGGTGCACCTGTCCAACCTGTGCACCGAGATTCTCGAGGTCACCAATCAGTCCGAGACTGCCGTGTGCAACCTGGGTTCGGTCAACTTGGGCGCCATGGTCCGCACAGGCGAAGACGGGAAACTGGCCTTTGACTACGACCGGCTCGCAGAGGTTGTGCAGCTAGCGGTTCCGTTCCTGGACCGGGTAGTGGACATCAACTTCTATCCGACTGACGCTGCGGGCACCTCGAATGCCAAATGGCGACCCGTTGGCCTTGGTCTGATGGGCCTGCAGGATGTGTTCTTCAAACTGCGCTTGGCCTTTGATTCGCCAGAGGCTCGCGAGCTCTCGACTCGAATCTCTGAAGAGATCTACTTCCATGCGCTCACTGCGTCGAACAAGCTTGCTCAAGCTGGTGGATCGCACGGTGGATGGGAAGAGACCCGAGCATCCAAGGGCGATCTCCAGTTTGACCTCTGGGGAATCACACCCACCGGTCCCGCCCGTTGGGCAGCGCTCAAAGAGAACATCGCAACTCATGGCTTGCGTAATTCTCTGCTCATTGCGATTGCCCCAACTGCGACGATCGCATCAATTGCCGGCTGCTACGAGTGCATCGAGCCTCAGGTCTCCAACCTGTTCAAGCGCGAAACGCTTTCGGGTGAGTTCTTGCAGATCAATGCCTATCTGGTTCGTGAACTGCAGGCGCTCGACTTGTGGACTGAGCCAGTGATCGCAGCCATCAAGCGCGCTGAAGGGTCAGTCCAAGAAGTTGAAGAGATCCCAGAGGATGTTCGCCAACTCTTCCGTACCGCTTGGGAAATCCCTATGCGCTCCTTGATCGATATGGCTGCAGGTCGTGGTGCATATATCGACCAGTCGCAATCGCTCAACTTGTTTATGGAGTCCCCAACAATCGAGAAGCTTTCTTCGATGTACATGCATTCTTGGAAGCAGGGCCTGAAGACCACTTACTACTTGCGCTCACGTCCGGCTACCCGGATCAACAAAACCACCACTGGTACCTCGGGTAGCACTTCGGGGCCAACAGGTGGCGGAGTTCCAGCCACGCCGTTGCCAACCCGTGGTGCCGAGTCCGAGGTGGACACAGAAATCGCTGCTCAGGAAGGTGCTAATCGCACCTATACCGAGGAAGAAAAAATCGCTTGCTCCCTTGAAGATCCTGAGAGCTGCGAGGCCTGCCAGTAAGGCCCCGTGGCTGCGCTGCTCAGCTGCGCCTGATCTACCCCTGATCTACCCCTGATCTACCCCCTAATTACCTGACCGAACACCCGCCCGAATTACCGCCCGAACACCCACCCCAGAGGAACTTCCATGTCATTAGCTGAAGCTGCACTGACCGAAACCGAACTCAACCCAACAGTCGATACATCACCCGAGATTGATCTCACTACCGATAATCGGACAGGTGGCCTTGCGGCTACTGAACCCGGAAACCTGCTCGACCCAGGGTTCAATCTGACACTGCGGCCCATGAAGTACCCGCAGTTCTACGACATGTATCGCGATGCAATTCGTAACACTTGGACAGTCGAAGAGGTGGACTTCTCTGATGACCTCGTTGACCTGCAACGCAAGATTGTTCCTGCCGAGCGGCACCTCATCAACCGACTGGTTGCATTCTTCGCAACCGGAGACTCGATTGTCTCCAACAACCTGGTGCTCAACTTGTACAAGCACATCAATAGTCCCGAGGGACGCATGTACCTGTCGCGTCAGCTCTACGAAGAGGCCCTGCATGTTCAGTTCTACCTGACCTTGCTGGACTCGTACATCCCTGATCAGAACGAGCGAGCAGAGGCGTTTGCGGCGATCGAGAATATTCCTTCGATTCGACGCAAAGGGGAGTTCTGCTTCAAGTGGATCGATTCAATTAACACTCTGGACGAACTGAACTCACGGGCTGACCGCAAGCAGTTTTTGCTGAACCTGATCTGCTTTGCGGCTTGCATCGAGGGCCTGTTCTTTTACGGAGCTTTTGCCTATGTCTACTTCCTCCGCTCAAAGGGCCTGCTGAACGGTTTGGCCTCTGGCACAAACTGGGTGTTCCGCGACGAGAGCGGCCATATGAACTTTGCATTCTCTGTCATCGAAGAGGTGCGTCGTGAAGAGCCGGAGCTCTTTGACGAGGAACTTTCTGCGAGTATCGCAACCATGATTTCTGAGGCCGTTGAGGTGGAGTTTGGCTTCGCTGAGGACCTGCTGTCCCAAGGGATCCCCGGAATGTCGCTCGGCGATATGCGTGAGTACCTTCAATTTGTTGCTGATCAGCGACTCACCACTCTGGGGCTTCCGAAGCAGTACGGATCGAAGAACCCCTTCGCATTCATGGAACTCCAAGATGTTCAGGAACTTACAAACTTCTTTGAGCGGACTGTCTCTGCATATCAAACCGGAGTTACCGGCGAATTTGCGATGAACGCCGACTTCTAGCAACTGCCAGGGCGAGCTAGCCCAGCAGTAGTTAGCCCAGCAGTAGGAAGCACCGCAGTAGTTAGCCCAGCAGTAGCCGGCACAGCTGTGGTTGCTTAGCCCTTCCAGATTTGCATGGGTGTCAGCGAACGATCCCCATCAAAGGGGAGTTGCACCTCGGTGCCTTTCTGGCCTGCAGATTGGTACGCGGCGCAGATGATCTCGAGGACGGTTCTTGCCTGTTCTGCGGTTTGTCCGGGGCGGTTCGGGTCTCGAGAGATCAGGTCAAGCAGTTGGTCCACGTACCCAAACTGCTCGAGAGTGGCATCTGCGTGCGGGTGTCGTAACTCAATGGCTACCGAGTCTCCGTTGTGTTCGAGCAGTACCTCGGGGATCAACTCGATTCGTAACACGCCTGAGTCGCTCGAGGCCTGAGCTTGCCAAACGGTGATCTCAGACACCCACGAGATCTCAATCGATGCGCGCAAACCTGACTCGAAGCGCAGAACTACTGCTGCTGAGTCATCGGCTCCGTCCTGACGAGTAGAGCTGAGGCTGGCACTGACTGCGAGGACAGGCTCATCGGCCAACCCGAGTGCGAGAGCGAGCGCGTGTGGCCCTAGGTCGAATAGAACGCCCCCAGCACTCAGAGGCTGAGCAAAGTGTCCCCAATCTGGCGGCGACTGCAAGGTTCGAAGAGACAGGTGAGTCAAGGGGCCGAGCCCTGCACGAAGGGTGACGGCCTGTGCCCAGACTGGGGAATGCAGCAGGTTCTCGGCGCAGCGAAGTATTCCGCCAGACTTGGCTGACTGACCAGCAGACGCAGCCGTAGCACTAACAGCAGCACTCACGATCCGGTCCGCCTCGGCCAGGGTGGTAGCTAGCGGCTTTTCGACCAGTACCGAAGCCCCAGCTTGAAGGCCTTGCACTGCAAGCTCAGCGTGTTGCGCAGGTGGAGTCGCCACAATCAGAAAATCTGCACCAGCAGGAAGGGCCTCAGGCGAGACCTTCTTCGCATCAAGCTCACCGGCAAGATGCCGAGCGGATTTGCCGCTGGCGGATGCAACTGCGGTCACTTTCGCTCCTGCAGAATCTGCAGCAAGGGCATGAACAACTGCGATATATCCAGCGCCAGCAAGGGCAATGCTCGGCTTTCGTTTACGCCGAAATGGCTGCTGATTTCCTAATGCCATGAGTTCTCTCTGCTTCGTGCTGCCTGCTGCTGCTTGTTGGGTCCGCGCTCTGTCTAACCGAGTGGACTCTCAGGATGCGTGAACCATACAGGTTGGCTCAGATGCCCAAGCTTGGGGTCACCGGTTAGAATTATTGAAGCCCAGAAACTGCTACAAAAATCAAGCAATTCCAGTACTACTGGACGATCAAGTACACCCGAAGATCTTTCTCATGTCTCGACCACTCTCGCTGCTCCTGCGATTCACCGCTATCACCCTGGTGGGTGCTTGTGTCTTTGCATTGATCGCGTCTTTTTTGATCCCAGAGATGGCCAATATCTCTGGGGCTGGGTCCTATAACGAGGGGACCCAGATTGCGCTTCCCGATCTGCTGCAGGGCAGTGTCATTACTGATATGAACGGACAGCCCTCGGGAAGCTTGGTCGGCAGCGAAAACCGCGTGATTATCCCCCTGAGTCAGGTATCCACGCAGATGCAACAGGCTGTTCTGGCCGTTGAGGATTCTGACTTCTATGTTCATCACGGGGTGAGCGCAAAGTCAGTGCTGCGAGCAGTCCGCGCCAATAGTGCCGCCGGTGGTGTCTCACAAGGTGGCTCCACCATTACGCAGCAGTTAGTCAAGCTGTCGCTTGTGGGCAACGAACAGTCAATGAAGCGAAAGGTGAAAGAGGCCAGCCTTGCCCTTCAGTTGGAGCAGCAGTTCTGCAAAGACCGGCCTCGTCGTGACTGTAAAGATGAGATCCTTGAGCGGTACCTCAACACGGTCTATCTGGGCCGGGGTGCGTACGGGGTTGAAGCTGCAGCACAGATGTACTTTGGGAAATCTGCAGCAGAACTTGATTGGGGCGACGCTGCAGTTCTCACTTCGCTGATTCGAAACCCCACGGGCTACGACCCCATCAGATTTCCAGAGGTAGCCGCTCGGAGGCGGCAGGTGGTCTTGGGACGCATGGCCGATGTGGGCGCAATAACCGACCAAGAGGCCGCTCTGCTAGCGGAGACTTCGCTGCCGACCGAGATTGTGAAAGTTAGTTCCTCGGCAACTGCTCAGGACCTGACCTATTTTGAGCGCAAGGTCAGAGACGAGTTGCTGCGAGCCGAGTGGCTAGCCCCGACTGAGGCGCTTCGACGTGAACGAATCTTCAACGGTGGCTTGGTGATTACCTCCACGCTTGATCCTCGGGCGCAAATGCTCGCAGAGGCCGCCTCGGCCTCGAACCCAATCAAGAAGGCGAACCCCGAAACAGTCGCCGCTGTGGCCGTGGTGGAGCCTTCTTCTGGGGCAGTGCGCGCGGTGGTGGGCCAGACTGACCTGCCCGGCCAAGGGTTGGTAGAGATTGCAACCCCTCAGGTGGGACGAAGCCCCGGATCATCGTTCAAGGCCTTTACGCTGCTCGCCGCTCTCGAGGCTGGCTACTCGATTCGTGACTCAATCTTGGCTGCCCCTGCACCCCAAAAACTGTACAAGGGATGGGGGATCAAGGACTCCACCTGGCCCTCTGGATGCAAGGGGGGAACCATCGAACTAACAAAAGCAACCTCCTCCTCAAATAACTGCGCGTTTGCTCGTCTACAGGCCGCTGTCGGCGGCGAAAAAGTGGTTGATGTGGCCCGGCGGCTTGGCATTGACACGTTGACTGATGAGTCTGCTGAGTACCCTTCGCTGACTCTTGGGGGCACCACGGTTCGGCCCTTGGAAATGGCCGCTGCCTACGCCGCTATTGCCAACGATGGCATCTATAACCCCGCTCATTTCGTAACGAAAGTGACTGATCAGACTGGAGCGGTGCTGTTCGAATATGTGCCTGCTACCGAGCAGGCAATCTCGGTTGACGTTGCTCAGCAGGCAACCGCTGCATTGCAAGGGGTGGTGACGGGAGGAACCTACAAGGGCGGTTCCCTGCCGAATCGTCAGCCTGCTGCGGGCAAAACCGGTACCAACGAGGCTGCAGGTGGTGAGAATACAGACGTATGGTTCGTTGGGTTCACCCCGCAGATTGCGACAGCAGTTTGGATCGGAAACCCTGCTGGGCAAACCGAGATGAAGGGCGGAAGGGTTCAGGGTGGCACGGTGGCCGGCAAGGTCTGGCACACGTTCATGGCTCCGTATCTGGAGGGAACAACTGTGCAGCAGTTTGCAACCCCCGGAAGGATCAAGACCAGCCGAAAGGTGATTCCGGATCCTTGGACAAAATCCATGTCTTCTGCTGAGAAGGCAGGGACAACGAGCACAACCAAGACCACTATTGCGGGTTCTTCAACTTCGAAGCCCCCCGGCTCATCTACCCCGGAAGCAACGACAGCGCCCACCACTGCTGCACCTGCACCAGATCCGGAACCAGTCCCGACTCCCGAGCCCCCGCCAGAGCCGGCGCCCTAAGGGTTCAAGTCGCCACTTGGTTGCTACGCCGGGTCCACCCGACGGGCCGGCAAACACCCGGTAGGGTGGAGATGTGGAATCGCTTGAGGATCTACTCGGTGTGCAGATGCTAGACACGCGGATCGATCAGATCCGCCATCAGAAAAAGACTCTTCCTCAGCGGCAAGAAGTGATTGACCAAACGGCGGAACTTGGCAGGGCCACAGCCGCCACAGAGGAGTGCGCTGCACGACTGAAAGCTCTGCGGCGCAGCCAAAAAGAGGCTGAAGATCACGCGTCGATCCTTGAGGACAAAGCAACTGAGGTCAACGGAGTCTTGTACGACGGTTCGGTGAGTTCGCATAAAGAACTCGAGTCACTACAGCAAGAACATCAGCAACTCAAGCAGCATCAGGGCCAGTATGAGGATCAGGCCTTGGAGTTCATGGAACTAGCTGAGCCAGTAGAAGCAGAGCTCGAGTTGCTCCATGTTGGGGCCCAAACGCTTACCGAACGCATTGCTGACTTGGAGGCCCAAATTACAGTTGCTCTAGCTGAGTTGGATGTGCAACTCGATGAGCAAGTACGTGAGCGCGAGTCGGCGCAGTCGGGCATTCCTGCCGACCTCCTCGGCTTGTACGAGGGTCTGCGCACCCAGCAGGGTGGAATTGCCGTGGCTCGTCTAGTGGGCGCACGCTGTGAGGGTTGCCACCTTGAGATTCCCTCTGGCGAACTCGATGCAATTCGCAAAGCTCCAGCGGATCAGCCAGTGACTTGCCCTGAGTGCACCCGACTGCTCGTTCGCTGAGAGTCACCCGCCGTGTTTATCTGGTTTGCTGTATTGAGCGTGGTGATTACTTGGGCTGTGTTTCAAAGCCCAGCTCTGGACTATCGCCTCGTTGCGCTCGGTGCGGTACTCCCTGCAGTTGAGACAGCCTTTGGTGCTGGACCGCTTCATTCCCTGCTTGCACCAACGCTGACTCTGGCTGTGGTGATGCTTGCTACTCAGCGGCGAAGGCTGGTGCGTCGACGTTGGCTGGGATTGCCGATCGGAATGTACATGCACCTTGTCTTGGATTTCGCGTTTACTCGAACTGCCACGTTCTGGTGGCCCTTTCTTGGAACCTCGTTCTCTCCAGGGCGCTCACCTGAGCTCTCTAGGGGTTGGGTGACGTTGCTCATGGAACTTTGTGGGATCGCAGTAGGAGTTTGGGCCTATAGGCGCTTTGGCCTTCAGGATGCAGAGCGCAGATCTCGATTTGTTCACACCGGACAACTCGACCGCTCTGTGGTGGGGTCAAAGCGGTGACAGGACTAAGAGCGTGACAGGAGCAAGAAGATGACAGGACCTATGCAGCGCTCCCTGATCATTGTTCGCCATGGCCGAACGGTTGCGAACGCATCCGGATTGCTCCTTGGTCGCGCCGACCCAGAGCTCGACGACCGCGGTGTCGAACAGGCCGCTGCTGTAAGCCGAGCTCTTGAGTCTGGGCGATTCGGTCAGATTGCCGCTGTAGTCAGCAGTCCGCTCTTGCGCACCCGCGCTACTGCCGATGCGCTGGGTCTGCCAGTGCAGATTGATGAGAGGCTGATCGAGTTGGACTATGGGCAGTGGGAGGGGCGCCCCGTGGCAGAGGTGTCCGCTGCGGAGTGGGCTGCATGGAGATCTGACAGCGAGTTCGCTCCGCCTGCTGGGGAGTCTCTGGCTGTGCTTGGACAGCGCATGCGTGAGGCTTGCGCCGATTGGTCATCGCGAGTGCTTGAGCGTGAAGGCAGCGTGGTGCTGGTATCGCATGTTTCGCCAATCAAAGCAGCCGTTGCATGGGCGCTTGGGGTGGGAGACGAGGTCGCTTGGCGAACCCACCTTGATACTGCATCGATCACGCAGGTTCTCTCGAGAAACGGGACCCCAATACTGAGCTTGTTCAACGATACGTCCCACCTCGACTCATCATGATGTTACGGGCGATCTCGTCGAGGTGCGTGTCCCAGGTACCACAGCATCCGCCCCAGATGTCGAGGTGGGGGTACTGCTTGGCGATGGCGCCCATGCGCTGGCCGAGGTCGATTGGGTCGCCGGACTCGAGATGCCCGAGCGTGCACAGCGAGATCTTGTCCATCATCGCGGCGTTCGGACGCAGGCAGCGGACCCGTTCGAACCAGTCGCCCGGCTCGATCGCCGGAAGGAACTCGAGCGGGTGCGAACAGTTGATCCCGTAGAACGCCGGACGGTCCGCTCCGCATTCGGAGTCGACTGCCTCGATGGCCTCCTTCAGGCTCGGCCCGGAGTGCAGGCGGTGGTTGCTGTCCAACGTGAACAGGATTGAGGCTGGCAACCCGACCCGGGCCGCAGCTCGGGCCACGCCGACCGCCTCGGGCACGCTGTTGAAGGTCATCGCTTCGACCAGGTCCACCTCGGCCGTCGCCAACGTGGCGATCTGGGTTGCGTGGTACTCCTCGGCCTGCTCCGGGGTCATGGGGTGGTCGAGTGAGTACGCGTCGCCGCGGGGTCCGACGATGCCGACGAACAACAGTGCGGGCAGCTGATCGGCGTACGGCAGGGCTACGTCGCGCAGGAAGTCGATCGACCGTAGCTGCATCTCCTCCAGGGCGGCTAACGAGTAGCCGAGTAGTCCTGCCCAGTCCGGGCTCGCCCGATAGTCGAACCCACCCATCAACGCGCCAAACCCGTGCGCGCACGCAGTGTCGAGATAGCGCTCGTACATCCCCCGCAGCTCAGCGACCGCGCGGGGATCGTCGAGCAACGGGAACAGAGCGAACTCGGGTAGCTCGAAGCCGTATTTGTACATGATCTCGGTCTCCTGACCCCCCTCGGTCAGGTAATAGAAACCCTCCTGCTGTGGTGGGAACGAACCAGCCATTACACACCTCCGTCGTCAACACACAAGTCTTGCTGACGACGCCGATCGATGCAACGATTCGTTCCCCCCTCCGGACCAGCCCGCCGAGGGAGACGCCCTCGCGGGATCGACCTCGAACTCTTCGCGATTAGCCTGAACAAACGCTGCTATCGCTGAGATTGGCGACAGGTCTCCGCCCCGAAAAAGATGCTGCAGCCTTCAAAATCTCGTTCGCAGGTTTCGTTTCCCGCAACTCTTTTCGCAAAGAACGAACCTCGGCTTCCAACTCGCTGACCGTGACCGCCTTGCACTGTGACACCTCAGTTGTGGGTGTTGCTTGTTTGCAGCATCTCTACAACGTCGCGCCATACAACGCTGCGCCATACAACGCTGCGCCATACAACGTCGCGAACCTCACATTCATCAACATCCTCCTCAGGACAAGTATTTAACATGCACCAAACCCCAAGCGGTTCAGGTCGACCCCTGCTGTCCCGCCATTCAGATCCCGAGCGGGTTGGCGACGTGAAGCCCTCGCCGGACCGCAGCAGCGCAGAGGGCCGAGTCAGAGGTCGTCAGAATTTGTGCCCCGACCTCGAGTGCCGCAGCGAGGTGCACCGCGTCGTATCCCCTGAGGGCTTCTTCTTCAGCGAGATCCGCAGCGACCGCAACCAGTTCCACCGTGACCTCCACGATGGCAACCTCCTCGAGGAGATCAACCAACCCAGCCTTCACCGAGCGATGCTCCCGAACGGTCAGGCGCCCCCCTCGTTCGGCAGCAGCCAAGGCGGCACGGGATTCGACGACAACCAAGGCGGCTGAAACGAGCACATCGGCCGACTCCCAGATGACGTCCGCACGAGCAGATCCGTCCTCTTCCAGCAGTCGCTTCAGCAAGGTCGAGGTATCGACGTAGGTGATCACCGCCGCTCTTCGGCCACCAGATCGCTCACCGACCCAGCCGGCTTGATTCGTCGCTGCGGTACCCGCCGCGTCGGACGCTTCGCAGGCCGGACCAGACCCGCCGCGATCAAGTCACTCAGGTGGTCCATCGAAGAATCGAGCGCAGACAGTCGCGCCACAGGGCGCCCACGGTCGGTCACGATCACCTCCTCACCGTCCTGCACGCGGTCGAGGTAACGGCTCAGGTTGTTCTTGAGATCGCGAACTCCGACCTCGATGCGTGAGATAGCTACTGACATACCTCCAATGTAGCTACTTTCGGCACACGAACGCAACCTCCCCAGCATCGAGCTCCACCGGTGACGGGGATTGGTTTCGGCGCACAAGTGAACTTCAAGAGGCAGCTGTCAAACTCTCGCGACAAGGTCACACCGGTGCGAGACAGGGGCCACCGAGAATCTTCCCCACGCCGCTTGAGCAACTCATAGGAACACCCCCAAAAAACCAGAGCCTTCGCAGAGCCTTCGCAGCGCTACGCCGTGCCCGTCGGGGGAAGACGATCGGGGGCGAGCGTCGCTCCGAAACTGTTGTACTCGACGCCCAGGCTCTCGGCCATCGACATCCCCAACCCCAACTGGAACTC
>CAMDAT010000024.1 GCA_945888825.1 Bifidobacterium breve
AACGGGTCTGCAAAAACCAGTTCGTCTCTGTTCGCTGAGGGATAGAGCAGGATCAGGCGGTCGTCTTGAGCCACCGGGCGGCCACCGACGGTTGTGTCTTCAACGGCAGTCCGAAAGAAATTGTTGAGTGGTGTCACCCAGCGGATGAGTTCTTCAACTGCCCCGGGGATGAGTTCCGGTGATTCGGCTAAGAGGTCCCACTGATCTGGATGATCAGAAAAAACCCGCAATCCATGTGCGATCACGGTGCGAGTTGTTTCGGCACCACCTGCAATAAAGAGCCCAGTCTCGTGCAGCATTCGTTGGTCTGAGTATCCGGACTTTCCTGCAATATCTGCATTCGCCCAGACTGAGATCAGGTCATCAGCGGGGCACTCAATGCGCTGAGGAACGAGCTCCTCAAGCAACTCCACAAATTCAGCTATCGCAGTTCCCAAGCCCACTAGGGCATCCAGGTCATGCGAAGCTGCATCAAAGCGCATGATTGCCTCGGACCAGTTCTTTACATCTCGCCAGCGCTCCTCGGGAAAGCCCAACAGCATTGCAATCAGGCGACTCGGAAGAGGTGCCGCTAAGGCGTCGATGATTTCAACGTCACCCTCAGCAGCGACAGCGTCCAACAACTCGTCGATTCTGGCTCGCAGCCAGGGCTCGTGCTCGCGAGTTGCTCTTGGTGTGAATCGATTCGCAACTAGGCGCCGCTGTTGCTGGTGGCCTGGGTCGTCCATCGAGATGATATTGATCTCCTCCGGGGCCCACCAGGAGCGGTAGCCACGTCCAGAGATAAACACAGCGCTGTTGCGTTCGACTTCGGCAAGATCCGCATGTCGGGTCACCGCCCAGAGCGAGTTCTTGTGGTCGCGATACAGCGGCTCGTTGGCACGCATCCAGCTGAAGGCCGGATGCGGATCGACTCGATAAAACTCCGCATCGAGCAAATCGATCTCGAGTCGGCTTTCCCCACCTGGCAGTGCTGTTGGATTCAGAGTCACAGCTGACAGTGTGACACAGCCCACAGAATTCAAACCCCGTTTTCTCCTGCGCCAAACCTCCGCTCTGTAATGCGAGGGACCCTCCATAGGGGGTCAGGCGCATGACAAAGCGGTGGGGTTAGCCGGCTTCGGAGTGGGTTACTGCGGGCTCACCCATCCACTCACGCAGGGTGTTCTTCAGCTTGGTCTGCTGAATAAAAATATCGTGTTCGGGCTTTACCCCACCCTTTGCCTGGGGGGCTTTCCAATAGAAGCTCAACCACTCCTGAACCCCAGATTGCCCAGCGCGATGGGCTAGGTCCAAAAAGAGCGCCAAGTCGAGCACCAAAGGCGCGGCCAAGATGGAATCACGGCACATGAAATCGACTTTGATCTGCATGGGGTATCCCATCCATCCAAAGATGTCGATGGCATCCCAGCCCTCTTTGTTGTCTCCACGCGGCGGGTAGTAATTGATGCGCACCACGTGAGCGATGTCTCCGTACAACTCTGGGTACACCTCGGGTTGAAGAATGGTGTCGAGCACACCGAGTTTGGAGACTTCCTTGGTCTTGAAGTTCTCTGGGTCATCAAGGACCTCACCGTCGCGATTTCCCAGAATATTGGTTGAGTACCAACCACGAAGCCCCAGCATGCGCGCCTTAAACCCAGGAGCCAGAATGGTCTTCATCAAGGTCTGCCCGGTCTTGAAGTCCTTGCCGGTGATGGGCACACCGCGGGTGGCTGCGAGCTGCTCCATACAGGGCAGATCGATACTCAGGTTCGGCGCACCGTTAGCGAAGGGCACTCCACTCGACAGTGCGGCGTAGACGTACATCTGACTCGGAGAAATGTTCTCGTCGTCGGCACGCAACCCCGCCTCGAAAGCTTCCACGCTCTGATGTGTCGCCGTTGGTTCCTGGTAGGCCTCGGTTGAACCGCACCAGACCATGACGAGTCGATCACAGCCGTTTTCAATGCGGAAGGTCTCGATATCGGCGATGAGTTGCTGGGTAAGGTCCCATTTGGAGTCCCCGGTTTTGACTCGTTTCCCATCAAGGTTGCGCACCCAGCGCTGATCAAACACCGCCGGCATTGCCACCACGCCCTCTAGCTCTGCCGACAAGGGAGCTAGGTCCCGCTCATCGAGAACCCCACAGGTGCGAGCGGCCTCTAATGCGTTCGGTGAGATCGGGTCCCACCCACCAAAAACAATGTCATCGAGGCCCGCAAGCGGAACAAAGTCCTTCATCATGGGATTACGACCTTCTTCACGCTCGCCAAGGCGAATATGCGCCATCTGGGTGAGCGATCCAATGGGTTCGGCCAAGCCCTTACGAGTGGCAAGCACCCCGGCGTAGAGCGTTGTAGCCACGGCACCCATTCCAGGAGTCAGGATTCCAAGGCGGCCAGTAGCGGGGGCAATCTGTAGCGGTGCAGGCATGACCGCACACTGTACGCGGCAAATCGACTCGACCCATTGTTGAACTGCAAGCATGGGATGACTGCCCGAGAGAACTAGGGATTCTCAAAACCTGCTCGCTCGACACTACGAAGCTGTTCGATGCGCTGATCAGTGGCCTGTCGAAGGGCTTCCTCGGGATCAAAGCCCCGCTCCTGCGCCAGATCAACCAACTTCAGTAAAGCGGTTCCCAACTCAGAGAAATCCAGCTCTGAGAAATCGAGCTCAGCGAAATCCAACCCGGCAGAGTCCACCGGGGCGAGGTAGCCCTCAATGGCAGTTGCGCGTTTTGCAACCTTGAGCGCACGGGCAAGGGCCGGAAGCCCAACGGGAATCTGATCAAGGGCAGAGTCTCGGCTCTGTTCTTGCACCTTGGAGGATTCCCACAGCGCCACAACTTGCGCAACGTCGGATGATCCAAGCTGTGCTCCGAGCGCCTGCTCAATTGCTTGGTGGCGGGCCAACAGCTTGTCGTGAATCGCGCCAGCAACATCTGCCAGAGTGAACCAGCCTGCCTCGGAAGCAATCGCAGAATGAAAGACCACCTGATACAACAAGTCGCCAAGTTCAGAGCAGAGTTCTGTAGCACCCGCCCCCGATTCCGGATCGTAGGAATCGATGGCCTCAAAAACCTCATAGGTCTCTTCTAAGAGATAACGCTTGAGCGAATCATGCGTCTGCTCGGCCTTCCACGGATCCTCTGAGCGCAACCGCCCCAGGAGTTCCTGCAATTTGACGAACTCGGCCGCAACCGGGGCAGCAAACTCGGGGATCCAGATTGAAGTCAGGTGATCTGGGATGACCTCGCGGTCGAGATCCGACCAATCAACAGAAAAAATCTTCTCATCGGGCAGGCCAAGACGCTGCAAGACAACCACCGGGCTACTCGGCGGATCATCAAGAGACAACTTGATGTCGGACAGAGTAAAGGAGTTATCGCATTGCCCAACGAGTAACGGGCCTCGCTGCCCTGCTGCCTCAACTGCAAAGCGATGGCCATCAATAAGGCGCACTCCAAGCTCAACAGGGTCAACTCCGAGGCGTGCCCATGTGAGGTCGAGAAAGGACAGCGCTGGGTGAATGACAACCTCAACTCTCGGGTCATTCAGCAATAGCTCCACGGTGTGCTCGGCAACCACGGGCGAGCCTGGCACTGCGTAGAGCACCTCTCCCACGGCGCCGATCTGCACTGCAAGATCGTGTTCCTCGCATGCAGCACTCACGAGCGCCTCGCAGATGGACTGATACACCTGCGGCATGGATGAAGCAGCCTCGTACAGGCGGTCGAACCACTGTGCATGCGCCATAACCTGCGCAGCGGGGTGACGCTCAGTGCGCAGAAACTGACGCGGAATCGTTGCGATGAGTTGCATCGCTCCGGCCGTCACTAGGTCAGGCCCCGCAGGACCAAGTCCAATGACATGGACTCGCGGCAAACTCACGGGGTATTCGTTGCCGAAATCACCCCTGGATCAAGGAGTCCGCCCCCGGGGAGTTCCGGAGCGGGGGGCGGCAAAACTGCTACCTGACCGTTGGGCGCAGTGCCAACTTCGGAGCCGTAGCGAGGATTGATCTGAGCAGTCGCAACCACCAATTGCACCCACAGGTCCGGACCCTGTGAGATGAGCTTCAACAGACCTGGCACTGCTTCTTCAAACGGTACGACTTTCCGCTCGTCTACGCGAATGAGATAAGTAATCGGATTGCCTTGGCTGTCGGTTGCCGTAACTGGAGCGGTAGTCACTCCTAACTCTGCGCCGAGAACGGCTTGTTGAATAAGACCCGAGAGCAACGCTGTTGGAATGCAGTCTCTTGAGGTTGCCACAATATTTGCTTCCGGAAATACTCCAGGAAGCTCTTCGAGTAGGGCACCAGACTCGAGTTGTTTGAGCACTGCAACCTGCACCGAGGGATCTACTGACGCAACAGTCATGCAGGTAAGTTCTCGGGCAATGGGTAGCCGGTCATAAAACAGACGAAGGTCTTCAGTGCTTGATTCCTGGATGGACTGAAACCGCTCTCCAAGAAGTGTCTGTGCAGCAAGAAACTTGACGAGCACTGCTCGGGCCGTAGCCGAAATCTGAGTCGGCGCCCCTTGCTGGCCGAGTTGAGCATCGATCTGCTGATTTGCCTGATCCTCAGCCTGAGCCGAGAGCGGAATGCCAAACCGCTCCAACTCACTTGCCCATGCAGTTGCTTGCACCGCGAGGAGCAGCGCTGCTCGTGCCTGCTCCCCGGGAAGCACACTGTTGTTTGCAGCGGAGCCACCTGGTGCACCGAACACCTCGTCCCGAGCAAGAGCATTCACGGTTTCTATCGAGACCGTTTTGCCATCAACTTTCGCCGCTGTGGTGTCTGAAGTGACCCCACATGAAGCAAGTACTGCCAAAATGGGCAGAGCAATAAGAGACAAGAATGGTGTACGGACCCGAGACATAATCCGAATGCTATGCCGACTGACCGGGTGAGGCAGAACCAGAGCCCACAAGTCCCTCAGCCGAGGGTACGAGTTCGCCCAGAGCAGCTATCAAATCCTCTGCAATCCCAGCGCCACCGCGGACCGGCAGTCGAAGCTCCTGCTCTTGGTCGCGATACACCGCACCTTTGTAGAGACGAGCCAATCGCATCTGTTTGGATTGGGGCAGGCGGATCGGAGATACGTGCGCAACCAGCCCCGGCCCGGCCATGGTTGAGTTCTTCAAGACGGTAACGCTGGTCACTCCTGTGCGCACACACTCGGCACGAACTCGCGCTACCTGAAGGAGCGCCGCCGCAGGCGGAGGAACTGGGCCAAAACGATCTACCCACTCCAAGGCGATATCGTCCACATCGCCAGAGGTCTGCACTGCGGCTAGGCGGCGATAGGCATCTAGGCGCACGTCCTCCCGCTCGACATAATCCGGTGGCAGAAAAGCCGGAGCAGGCAACTCCAACACAATCTCTTCTGGTACGACGGCGACCTCTCCGTTGAGTTCGGCAATTGCCTCATTGACCATCTGCACGTACAGGTCGTACCCCACTGAAGCCACATGACCAGACTGACCTGTACCCAACAGATTGCCTGCACCGCGGATCTCTAGATCGCGCATGGCAATGCGAAAACCCGATCCCAGCTCGGTGGCCTCTCCGATGGTTTTCAGTCGCTCGTAGGCCTCTTCGGAGAGCTGCTTATCTGGCGGGAAAAACAAATAGGCATACGCCCGTTGACCTGCACGACCAACGCGCCCACGCAGCTGATGCAACTGCCCAAGACCCAGCAGATCGGCACGTTCCACAACCAAGGTGTTGACAGTCGGCATATCGATGCCTGACTCGATAATGGTGGTGCAGACCAGCACGTCATACTCGCCCTGCCAGAAATCCACCACCACCTTCTCAAGGCTGCCCTCATCCATCTGACCGTGCGCCACAGCAACACGAGCCTCTGGAACGAGTTCACGAATGCGCGTGGCCTGCTGCTCAATATCTCTCACCCGGTTGTGTACGTAGAACACTTGGCCCTCGCGCAAGAGTTCTCGGCGGATCGACTCTGTGACTGCGCGCTCGTCGAACTCGCCCACATAGGTCAGGATTGGCTGACGCGCCGCTGGGGGTGTGTTGAGCAGCGACAAGTCCCTGATTCCCGTCAGGCTCATCTCGAGCGTTCTTGGAATTGGTGTTGCAGTGAGCGTCAGCACATCGACTGCAGCCTTGAACTGTTTGATGGACTCTTTGTGCGAAACCCCGAAACGTTGTTCCTCGTCTACGACAAGCAAACCGAGTTTCTTAAAGATGATGTCTCCAGAGAGCAGTCGGTGTGTTCCGATAACGATGTCAACCTCACCTGTGCCTAACCGCTTGACTACTGATCGGGTCTGGGCAGGAGTCAAGAAGCGTGAAAGCGACTCGACTCTGACCGGAAAACCAGCAAAACGGTCACTGAAGGTCTGATAGTGCTGCTGGGCAAGCAGAGTGGTTGGTACCAGAATCGCTACCTGAAACCCGTCCTGTACTGCCTTGAAGGCGGCTCGCAGCGCAATCTCTGTTTTTCCAAACCCAACGTCCCCGCATACCAGGCGATCCATGGGAACCGTGGACTCCATGTCTTCTTTGACCGAAGCAATGGCTGTGATCTGGTCGGGTGTCTCTTGGAACGGGAAGGCAAGTTCCATCTCTTGTTGCCAAGGTGTATCAACTCCAAATGCGTGGCCAGCAGTGGATACACGCGTTTGATAGAGCACCACGAGTTCCTGGGCGATCTCTGCTACTGCGGAGCGAACTTTTGACTTGGAGCGAGAGAAATCAGACCCGCCCATCTTGTTGAGCCGGGGGGTCTCGCCACCCGAGTACAGCCGAATGGAATCAATCTGATCGGATGGGACGTAGAGCTTGTCCCCGCCGCGGTATTCCAGCAACAGATAGTCGCGTTCCGCTCCGCCCATTGAACGAGTCACCATGCCATCAAAGCGTCCGACCCCGTGCACGTGGTGCACCACATGATCGCCAACCTTGAGATCCTCAAAGAACCTCTGAGCCTCACGCCGGGGGGCTTTGGCAGCACGGTGGGTCCGACGACGACCTGTCAGGTCTGCCTCGGCGAGTAAGGCAAGTTTTACTGCTGGCAGAATGCAACCCCGCTCAAGGGGCGCGTGAACAATCGATCCGCCTGCAGACCGCAGATCAGCCGGGTTGGGCGCAGTTCCATCATCAGAAATGCGGATAGGAAATGACAAGCCGTGCTGGCTCAGCAGTTTTTCGATCCTGCTTGCTGATCCCTCACCGTCAGCACAGACAACCACTGCGTAGCCCTCGGCAATGAGTTGTCGCAACTGATGCAGGAGTGCATCTGCCTCGCCGACAGCAGGTGGCCAAGCAAGAGCCGTGACGGCCGGCGAGTCCGGGGAGTCCGGCACAGCAGCGATTGACCAAACGGGTGCTTTGGTGTGCTGCAGAAGTCGGTTGAACTCAACATGCATCTGAGGAAACGGATCGCTCCCCTGCCCATCCGCATCTAGCTTCAGTCCCCAGGTTCGAGATAGCGACTGCCCAAGGTCTCGTTCCTCCGCTGCAATATCGGCCGCACGGTCACGAAGTCGACGGGGGTCAGCTAACAGGATTAGTCCGTCATCTGGCACGAGGTCGAACAAAACATGTTCGCTGTCTGCGAGCCAGGCCATCCAAGCCTCCATCCCCTCGAAGACTTCGCCATCTGCTAACCGTTGCCATTGCTCCCGACCCCAAGGCTGTGAGGCCAACAATTGCTCGGCACGCTCGCACACCTCTTCCGATGGCAGGAGCTCGCGCGCCGGAAACACCGCTAATTCCTCAAGATCGATCGTCGAGCGCTGATCAGCTACCGAAAATTCGGTCAGGCGCTCGACCTCATCTCCCCAAAGATCAATTCGAACGGGAACGTCAGCCGTAGCTGGAAACACATCGATGATGGATCCGCGAACTGCAATTTCACCGCGATGTTCCACCTGGTATTCCCGGCGATACCCACTCAGTACAAGCTGTTCAATCAACTGCAGAGAATCAACCTGGTCACGAAGGGCCACTCGTATGGGCTCGACATCTTCTACATGCGGGCCGAGCCGCTGCACCAGCGCTCGAGCGGGAGCAACAATCACCGAGAGGGACGGGTCAGCTGTCCTCAATCGCCACATTGTTCGCAGTCGCAGCCCCATAGTCTCAATCGAGGGACTGACACGCTCAAAGGGCAACGTCTCCCATGCGGGAAAGAGTTCAACTGCGTTCGCGGGAAGAAAATTTTGCAGGTCTGCTGATAGCCGCTCGGCATCGGCAGCAGTAGGAACGGCTACCACCATGGGGGCTCGACGAGAAGCCGCAAGCAGCCCGGCCAGGGTCACCGCCCTAGCTGGTTCGGGCACCACCAGAACCGTAGAAGCTCGACCGAGAGCAGCGAGCACTCCGGGTTCCTCGCGCAGCATCGCATTGAGCCCGGCCAGAACTGCGGTCGGTTGAGTCACCACCTGAACCTACCTTGCTCAGCTACTGGCATTGAACTGTTGCATCGCTGCGTCCATACCCTGATCCAAGATCATGACCACTGCATCCGCAGCCTGCTCACAGGCCAATCCGAGTTCTTCGCGCTGAGCCTTTGGAACCTTGGACAGCACCCAGTCAGCTCCCTGCTCGGCACCTCCCGGCGGCCGGCCTACACCAATGCGGATTCTTGCGTAGTCCTGGGTGTGTAGGTGAGCGGTGATTGACCTGAGCCCGTTATGGCCTGCCAACCCTCCGCCCTGTTTCAGTTTGACCCGAGCGGCGGGAAGATCAAGTTCATCATGCACAATGACCAACGAGGACCAGTCTTGGATTCCGTACCTTCGCACAAGTGCAGATACGCATTGGCCTGATTCGTTCATCCATGTTGTGGGAACTGCAACCACTACACGGCGGTCGCCAATGCGATACTCACCAACGTGGGCCTTGAGACGCTTCTCTAAACGAAGCGAGTCTGCCTGCCGGTCAGCCAACTTCATTGCAGCGTCGGCACCCACATTGTGCCGCGTATGTTCGTAGCGGTCGCCGGGGTTACCTAAGCCAACCACGAGGAGATCACAGGGGGATCCCATGTGGACTGAGCGCTACAACTCACTCAGTCGTAGCGGCAGCTGCATCCGCATCAGCGGCTTCATCATCTGCAGGCTTAGCCACTACTGCTGCACGGGTCAGTTCTGCGGTGACCACGGCCTGCTGTGGCTTTGACAAGCAGACGCTTCCTTCGGGAAGCACGAGGTCCTTCACGAGCAGTGAGCGGTCGAGCTGCATGGCCGAGATGTCGACCTGGATTGAGTTCGGGATTGCATCTGGTCTGACTCGCACTTTGAGCTTGTTCAAGCGCTGCTCGGTCATGCCGCCATTCACGGTGACCTGCTTTGCTTCGCCAACTAAGATAATCGGAACTTCGAGCTCCACTGGCTTCGTTGGGTCGATGCGCATGAAGTCAATATGGGTGACATCACGACGAACTGGGTGACGCTGAATCTCTCGAACGAGCACCTGATCTGCGGCTTCGCCGTCTACAGCAAGAAACACCAGAGCATTGCTGCCTGCATCCGTGGTCATGGCACGGCGAAGGTCACTTCGCAGAACGGAGATTGGTACCGAAGGCTTTCCGGCACCGTAAACGACTCCTGGGATGGAATTCTCGAGACGGGCGCGGCGTGAGGCGGGTGTGCCAGTTAGGCGGCCTGTTGCGGCGGTGAGGGTTACCTCGGACATGGGATGACTCCTGAGACTGCTGATGCGGGGTGATCGCACGAAAACTTCCGTGCGGAACGGGAGAAAGTGTAGTTCTTGATGCCTAAGCATTGCCAGACAGCGGCCAGACAGCTCCTGTGGCGCAACCGCTCAGAGCAGAGCTCAGGCCTAGTTAGCTCTGATTTTGGCCGTCGAAAATCTCTGACACAGAGGTGTCCTCAAAGACTGCGTCGATTGCGTCAGCGATAATCCCAGCTGCCGAAAGAACCTCGATCTTGTCGATGCACTTTTCTGGAGGCAAGGGAAGAGTGTTCGTAATGACAACCTTCTCGATCACTGAGTTCTTCAGACGGTCGATCGCTGGACCCGAGAACACCCCGTGAGTTGCAGCGCAGTACACAGCCGTGGCACCTCGTTCAACGAGTTGCTCTGCAGCGGCGCAAATCGTGCCCGCAGTATCGATCATGTCGTCAATGAGAACACAGGTGCGCCCGGCAACCTCGCCGACAACCTCTTTGGCCTCGACGGTGTTCTTGGCGCCACGTACCCGCCGCTTGTGCACAATGGCCAAATCGGCATGCAGTTGATTGGCGTAACGCTCCGCGACCTTGACTCGCCCAGCATCGGGAGAAACCACGACAAGATCCTCTGGAAGATTGTTCGCCATCCAGTCAACGAGCACGGGCATTGCTGTCAGGTGGTCAACGGGGCCATCGAAAAAGCCTTGGATCTGCCCTGAGTGCAAGTCGACGCTGATGATGCGTTTGGCGCCGGCAACTTCGAACATGTTTGCGAGCAGCTTGGCTGTGATTGGCTCGCGTCCCTCGGCTTTTCGATCTTGGCGGCCGTACCCGTAAAAGGGCGCAACCACGGTGATGCGCTTAGCAGAAGCCCTCTTCGCTGCATCGACCATGATCAGATGCTCCATCAAAGCGTCATTTACAGACATCTCCGATGTCGAGCAGTGACTCTGAAAGATGAACAAGTCCGCACCGCGGATTGACTCACCGTACTTGCAGTGAATTTCGCCATTGGCGAACTCTGCAATCGGCAACGGTGCCAGGCCCAAGCTCAGTCGCTCTGCAACCTCTAGAGCCAATTCCTGATTCACCCGCCCCGCAACGATCGTCAACCGCTTTTTTGTTACTAGTTCCATGGTGAGCCTCCCCGTGCCATGGAGCGCCAGAAGTAGCCAACATATGCCGGCCCGAAAGGCACTCTCAGAGTTCTAAGCCTGCAGTGTAGAACGGTCCAGTCACCGTGTCTGACGCAACAACATCTGCTGGGCCAAGTGAGGCATACGGACCGACCACACATCGATCTCCAATGCGCGCATTGACAGCCGTCGAAGCCTGCACCACACAACTATCCCCAACCACGGTGTCGACCAAGCGGGAATTCGGGCCAATCTCGCTACCGCTACCGATGACTGTGCTGCCTTGCAAAATCACACCCGGAAACAAGGTGACGTCGGTCCCGACCTGCACGGTGGTGTCTACATAGACCGCAGTCGGGTCGACCATTGTGACCCCCGAGCGCAGCAATCCTTCGTTGGTACGTCTCCTGAGTTCGGCCTCGGCTGCAGCAAGTTGAACTCTGTCATTAATTCCCTGCACCTCGGCAGCATCGTCAACCAGAACAGCTTCAACACGGTGGCCGGCAGAATTCAGAACATCTACAACATCGGTCAGGTAGTACTCGCCTTGGCTGTTGTCTGGCTCAATGCGCCGCAGCGCCGGTGCTAGCAGGCTTCGCCGAAACACGTAGATCGAGGTATTGACCTCTCGAACCAGAAGTTCCTGTTCAGTCGCATCTCGTTGTTCAACAATGCGTTCGACTCGATCATCCTTGCCGCGCAGAACACGTCCGTATCCAGTCGGGTCCTCAAGCACCGCCGAGAGCATGGTCGCAGCAGCGCCGGTGCTGCGATGCTGTTCAACAAGGTGTGCAATGGTGCCGGGCCGCAACAAGGGTGCATCACCGGGGAGCACCAAAACGTCTTCTTCCTCGGAGTCGTCCTCGAGTCCCACGAGGCCCACCTGAGTGGCGTCTCCCGTGCCTCGTTGAACCTGTTGCTCAACGAACTCCACGGCAAAGTCTTGTGCGTGTTCCTGCACCTTCTTGGTGACCCAGTCGCCCTTGTGTCCCACCACGATGACTGCGACTTTGGGTTTGGCTTCTACGAGTGAGTCCAACACGTACATCAGCATGGGGCGACCACAGAGCCGGTGAAGTGGCTTGGGCCGTTCGGAGCGCATGCGACTGCCCTCACCAGCGGCAAGAAGGATCGCCGAGAGTGGCGGGATCTGGGGTGAGGAACTCATGACTGCCAACTCATTGCTCGCGGGGCAGGATTCGAACCTGCACTCTCCTGATCCAAAGTCAGGCGTTCTGCCAATTGAACTACCCGCGACTGATTTTCAATACGGTACCGCGTCAAGGGCGGAACCGTCAGGTTGGCGGAGGAATCATAAACAAATTGTGTGAACGGTGCCTGCTTGGATCGAGCGGAACAATCTGCTCTTGCTGCGCCACGCTGACGGTGTAGCCCAATGATTCAAACAATTCACAGGAGAACCTTCGATTCTCTGGCTCAACGAGTTCGGCATAGACGAGGGGTTGACAACTCTGCAGAAGCCCTAAGCCTCCGGCAAAGACGAACCGCTCAAATCCCTCAACATCAATCTTGATTCCGTCAACCTGAACGCCCTGGAGTTCTACAAGATCATCAAGACGTTCTTGGGGAACCGTATAACGGTGCCCCACGACCTCTTGGCCGGGTTGGACGACATGACTCAAGCCCTGCATACGAACATGCTGTTGCTCGGGCATCACCATTTCAAGCTGTCCAGAGCTTTCGCCCAGGGCCATATGGTGCAAGGTCACATTCGTTAGTTTGAAATGTGCAACGAGTCGCGTCAGGGCCCGAAAATTTTCGGGTATGGGCTCAAACGCGTGAACATGCCCAGACCGAACGCGTTTCGCAATCAGCACCGTCATGATTCCAATATTTGCCCCGATATCTAGCACGGTCGACTGCTCGCTCATACGACTGATGAGTTGCAGAACATCGCGTTCGTTGGGATCCCATCGCAGTGTCTTTGTCTTGAACCACGCGAACAAGAACAGGTAGCGCTCAAAGCCAAAGATTCGCTGCAGCAGGCTCTGAACAAGGCGTTTCATGACAGGATCCTTTTCGAATTTGCTGCTTGCAGTGCTACCGGTGGAGCGAGAAAGAGCGGCAGAGGCGGAGCGAGAGCCCGAGGATAATTCATTCGGGAACTTTGCGAGCGAAAGCCGAAATGAGGCTGTCCCCGACTGCTTGCCAGCTATAGCGGCTCTGAACTAACTGCCGACCGGCTTCAGAGATACGGCTATACAACTCTGGCGATCTCAGGAGCTGCAATGTCTGATCGGCGAACTCCTGAGCAGTAGATGCAATCAAGATTTCCTGGCCGGGGATTGCTCCAATTGCAGAATTCACCAGTTCGGTGGTCACGCAGGGAACCCCCATAGACATGGCTTCCAAAATCTTGTTTTGTAGCCCCGCACCAATCACGAGCGGCACCACCATGATTCTTCCCCGCTCGTAAGCGAACCGGATGTCGTCGAGCCATCCGCTCACCTCAATGCCAACGTCTTGGAGTTGTTGCACTGACTTGGTTGGACGCGCACCCGCAATGAGCAGATCTGTCTGCGGCCGTGCACGCCGAACCAGCGGAAGGATCTCAGAAACCAGAGTGGTCACCGCATTCACATTTGGCGGGTAGCCCATATTTCCGACAAAGAGAAGGTCGCGCTGATCTGCAGGCATGTTCTGAGAAGAGAAGAATTCGGTATCTACCCCATTGCGCACAATCTGGACTTGTTCCGAGCCCGCGAAGCCCAGCAAAGCGCGATCTTGCTCCGAGATAATCACCTGGGAATCAAACCAGCCAAATGCTTGCTCCTCGTAGCGAGCAATCCTTCGCGCTTCAAAGGCAAAAATCCACCGAAGCCATGCCGGAGATTGGTCTGCCCGGCGCTGCATAGAGGCACTGAACGCGTCTTGGTAGTCAAGAGTTCTCGGAACCTGGCTTCCGCGGCCGAATATGGCAGTGCGGATCAACTGGCAAAAGATGTGATCAGGCTTCTCCTCTGCGATGATCCGGTCGATTTTTCTTGCTGCTGTGGCAGAGGAGAAATACCCCACCTGCAGCGGCCGACCCCGCAGGACTGCTAGCAGGGTGGACCAGACTGTGGTCAGGCGAGACCTACAAATCACGTGGATATTGCTACAACAATCAGTAGCGACTTTCTGCAGGGCATCCGGGTCGACTGCACCCTCAGACAGGGCCACAAGGGTCACCTCATGCTGCAGGGAGAGTTGCCGAATCTGGTGATACGCGCGCAGCTTGTCGCCGCGTTCAAGCGGATAGGGAAAGCGCGAGGTAATGACGAGCAGCTTCAAACAGCGAGAACTCTAGCCATGAGTCGGGTTGAAAGCAGATGACCTCCCGAATCGGGTGGCTCAAACCGAATCTAGACTTGCTAGCGACGCTTACCGAGCAGGGTGGGAATGGTGCGCAGACCAATCACTAGGTCACGCCAGAGCGACCAGTTCTCGATGTACCGGTTATCAAGGCGAACTCGGGTCTCGATGCTGGTATCGCCCCAGTATCCATTGACCTGAGCCCAACCGGTGATGCCAACGGGCACACGGTGACGGTACTGATAGCTATCGATCTCTGAACTGAATTGCTCGACGAAGTGCGGACGCTCAGGGCGAGGCCCAACTAGCGACATCTCGCCGCGCAAGACGTTGATGAGTTGAGGAAGCTCATCTAGGTGGCTTGGCCGCAAGAAGCGTCCAACCTTGGTGACCCGGTCATCTTCCTCGACGGACCACTGAGTCGAGGACTCATCGTTCACCCTCATCGAACGGAACTTCAGGATTTCGAATGGGCGGCCACCCACTCCGATTCGAACCTGTCGGAAGAACACAGGGCCGCGGCTAGTGAGTTTGACTGCGAGGGCGCAGCCAACAAACAGTGGCAGAGTCAGCAAGAACAGTGCCGAAGCAGCGACGAGATCAAAGGCTCGCTTTGCTGGCCACATGTTGCAGGACATTCCAGGTCGACGAACTGGAACGAGCGGCAGACCCGAGACTTCGTACCCGACATCGCCAGCCGAGAGTCCAAGTTCAAACAGGCGAGGCACGGCGTAGAACTGCACCATGCGATCTTGGCAGCGGCGGATGATACTCACGAGTTCTTCCTCGCCGGCCGAACCAAAGGCAAGCACCACGTGGCGAATTCCGGTTTGCTCAAGGATTTCTGGCAGGTTCTCTGGGCGACCAAGAATAGGCAGCGGTAGTTCCTCTTGAAAGCGGTCCACGAAACCACAGGGCACAAGACCGAACGAGGGTGTGTCGAGCAGGGCCTGGGCTACGTCCAAGCCGATAGGACCTACCCCGATAATCAGTGCATCCTCTAGGTCATACCCTTTGGATCGAGCAGAGGCCACAAGGCGGAAACTCACCAAGCGCCCCAGCAACACAAGCGGGACTGTCGCAAGCACGATCTGTGCAATCACGAACACATCGATGGACTCGCTCGGCATTCCGAATCGGCCCAGATTTACAATCGACACGATGATGAGCGTGACCACTGGTGCAAGCCCGAGGCGAGCAACTACCGAAGCTAGGCCTTCGCTCGGAGCGACAGCGTGGCGGCCTCGGCGAGCAGTTGGCCACAACAAGACAGTTCCAACTGCAGCGAATAACACCACAACCTTCATTGAAATCTGATCATTCAGAAAGAGGTAGCCAAGCGTTAGCGGCAGAAGCAAAGCAATAAAGTCGAACAGGTGACCAAGGAGCACCAGCGTGCGTCCAACAGCTCGGCGCTGTTGTAGTGGCAGAATGGTAACGGTGTCAGAAACTGAACCTGCAGTGGCGGTCTCAACCCCATCTCGCAAATCAATGACTTGCGAATCAGAAGCTTGAGTGACTGCGGCGGCATCTTTGGCTGCACCACCTTGGAAGCGCAGAACTCGCCGCTTTGTGGAGACCTCACTCGCTTCAGAGTATTTCAGCATATTGCCCCCGTTAGTATTCCACCGGTAGCCCAGCATCCGGTGTCCGCTTTTTATTCCGCCCGAAACATTCACTGAATCTTTCGCACCCCTCTAGTAAAGGTGTGACTTAGGCGATCGTCAAGCCGCTTTTTGCGAAATCCCGGGAAACAGCTAGGCAATATCACCCGAATTCAACGGTTTGCAGCATCTTGAGAGGGTTTTCACGCTGTTATGCGCAGTTCGGCAACAGTTCTGTGCGATTCAGGTGGCGATCTTCACGTTCCTCAGACACACTCCACGGGTGACCATTCCGCCGACTCCGACTCCTCCACTGACTCGTTCACCGATTCGCTTGGAGATTCGATACCAACTAGGAGCGCTCGAATCTGCTTGGGATGCACTCGTTGATCAACAAAAGTTGAGCTCACCGTTCCTGTCGAGCTGGTGGCTCAACAATGCCGCAGAGGGGACCCCAGCTTTGCTCTGCTGTTTTGCCGGGTCTGAACTTGTTGGTGGCGCTGCGTTTCAAATCGACGCGGTAGGCCCAAGAGCGCTCGCTGTGGAACGGGTGCGCTGCGTAGGCCAAGGGACATTGGCGCCTGACCACATCGACCTGATTGCTCTACCTGATCACGCAGCAGAAGTACTGGCCCTAGTGCTGCGCTGGCTGAAGCGGTCGGGCTCGCGAGTGGTTGACTTGGATGGACTTGCGGCAACAGGGGCATTGGCGCAATCGTTGCGCTCGCATCAGATTGAGCGAATGGCAGCGCCTTGGACCAAGCTGCCTGCCGATAGCGCAGAGTACTTAGCAGCCCGGGCAGGCCAGGTGCGCAGCACGATTTCGCGCACTCGAAAGCGGTTCGTTCGAGAGGGGGTCCATCTTCGGCGAGTACCCACAGACGACATGCCCGCGGCGTTGGACCGCCTAGCCGAACTCCACGACAGTCGATGGTCAGAGGAGTCCTCATTTCTCGAGGGCTGGAAGCGCTTTCGCGCAGCAGCCCTAGCTGGTGCGGCAAGTGAATCGGTCATCATCCACGAACTCGTCTCTGCCGAGGGTGATGTGATTGCCACTGAGCTTGATCTGCTCTGTGGGAATTCTCTGGCGTTTTATCAGGCAGGTCGGCGAACCGAACGCGAGTGGCGCGGCAGCGGATCTGTGCTGAGGGCAGATATTTTGCAGTGGGCTTGCTCAGAGGGTTTCGCCGAGTACGACTTGCTCCGAGGAGACGAGTCCTACAAAGCCGACTGGTCTGACACGCAGCGACAAGTCGTGCGCTGTCGAATGGGTGTCGGACCCAGAGGGGTCGCCCTTGTTCAAGCCGCTCGGGCACAGCAATGGCTCAGAGTAGGAGCGACCCGCTATGAAGCCAAGGCGAAGAAACTGCTTAGCCGCGGACCTTTGAAACCACGTCACGAAGCTCATAACGAGCAGAGCGGCTGAGCCCTACTCCAATCAGACCACCAACTGCTCCTGCCAGCAGAATGAGCAGCATCGACACGAATCCGGCCTGAGTTGCTAAGCGAACTGGCAATGCGCAGGCAAGGACGCAGAGCGCCACGATGACGCCCGGGATGAGCGCTTTGACAACAGTGAGTGCGTTTGCGTCAACAAT